>CAVCON010000066.1:0-1028 GCA_963603805.1 Oscillospiraceae bacterium | reverse complement strand
GAAACGTTCCATGTTACGTTTTACTGCTTGGTTCAGCACTTTTGTTTCCACACCATAAAGTTCTGCCAAATCCCTGTCTATCATGATTTGGCTTCCTCGAACAGACATTATCAGGCTTTCTATTGGGGTGGTAATCTTTATTTCGCCACTCTGCGACTGGTCGCAAATTGCGACCAGTTGCCCTGTATCTTGGTTATTCATATTGCTTGCCATATATAATCTCTTTAGCCTTTTTAAGGTCGCTGTTTACAACCTATTATCGCATTAGTGTGCAAAGATAACGTTTTAGCATCGAATTCGAACCTCCCTGCCAAACCCGGTAATGCTTTAATGGCAAAAGCCGAAAAATTGCCCGATTAAACGGATTACATCATCCTTGCACTGCAAAAACAGTCGAACAATACGACCATTTTTGCAGTAGCACGAACGGAATTGTGCGTTTGTAGGCGTATTGCATACGCCCGAAGTGCGGTGGTTAAGCAATGGGACAACGGCGGTTTATCTTTGTTTGTAAACACGGTTCGGGCGGTGGTGTAAAGGGCGTATGCAATATGCCCCTACAATTTCCACAAAACTTTTCGATTAAACAAATTGCCCACATAAATGGTGCAAAAAATCATTTATCATCAATTTCACCGCCACATCAATACATCGCATACGCCCGAAATGCGCCGTTTGAAACGTTTTAACAATTCGGTGGGACGGGTGGCGCAATACCAAGTGCAATCACGCGCCACGGCAATTGGCATCACATTTCCCCGCCCTCTTTCCTGTAAATAATGTTAAATTTTCCGCCATCTGCAACCGTTTCTTTCCCTTTTTCGCAGGTTTGCATATTTTCGGGAAATATGCGCATAAAACACCGCCATACGTCATTGCAATATTCTTTGCCGCCAAAGGGGAAATGTGCCGCAAGTTTCTGTTAGACAATATATTACACTTATTTTTGTAAATCCGTATAAGCTTTTGGTTTACAGAGGGTTGCACATAACCGAAAAAAGGTTTGATGTAGTTTGAATTATGTCTGA
>CAVCON010000065.1:0-12197 GCA_963603805.1 Oscillospiraceae bacterium | reverse complement strand
GTTTTTCGGGGCTTCACACATGAAATTGTTTTCAAAACGCTTTCCGCACTTTGCATTTTTACAAGACATCTCAAGTTACCGCAAAAAAAATCGCCAATGAATATTGCAAGCAATTACTCAAATATGCGCATATTATTCATTAGCATAAGGGCAGCATTTCCACAGCTTCCACATTCACATTTCAACGACTTTATTATTATAATTCAATATTATAATCCCATAAATCCGACTTTGCGTTTCCTTGCTTTCACCCGAGCCAAGAATGAATATCCACTGCATAAAATCGGGTTTTATGCACATCTTTCATGCATAAAAAATTGTACGGTTTGAAAAAAACTCAGTAATTTTGCGGTATGAGACGGCATATAGACAGAATGAAAGAAAAGGAGATTCGTTTGGGTTACATCAGAAAAATCCTGAACGACAAAAACATCTGCAGCCAGGAACAACTGCTGCAAGAACTGGTTAACGTGGGACACGGCTCCACACAGGCAACGCTCTCACGCGATCTCCACCATTTGCGTGCAATACGCATCACAACACAGTTCGGGCACGTGCGCTACATATTGCCCAACAACCCCAACTACACCCACGCCGCAAAGAAAAGCGCGACCAGCAACGTACCCCTTGAGGAGTGTCTGCTGAACTGCGAACTCGGCGGCGAGCTGATGATACTGCACACCATTCCCGGGTTTTCGGCGGCACTGGCGGGGAACATCGACAACAAGCATTTCCCCAACATTGCCGGCACACTGGCAGGAGATGACACCGTGTTGGTTGTGGGCAAGAAAAACAGCACCCATCAGGAAATGCTGGACGATCTGAAGGAGATTCTTCCGCACATAGAGCGCAACCTATAAGGCGCAGCCGGAACGCGCTTCCGGAATTCACACTTAAAGACAGGAAATGATTTACAACGACGGAATAGACGTGTTGGTTGCCGACGCGTCTCACGAAAAGTATGTCGATACAATTCTGAAAACGATAGCCGACGCCGCAAAAGTGCGCGGTTCGGGCATCGCCTCAAGGACACATGAATACGTGGCGCAGAAGATGCGCGAGCGCAAAGCCATAATAGCCCTCTGCGGAGAGGAGTTCGCTGGCTTCTGCTATATAGAGAGCTGGGAGGACAAGCACTATGTGGCAAACTCCGGACTGATAGTAGTCCCGAAATTCAGGCAGCACCACCTCGCCACCCGCATCAAGGAGACCGCATTCACGCTAAGCCGTCTGCGCTGGCCTCACGCAAAACTCTTCGGACTCACCAGCCAGGGCGCGGTGATGAGGATAAACACAAAGCTCGGCTATGTGCCTGTGCCGCTGTGCGACCTCACGCAGGACGACGAGTACTGGAAAGGCTGCGGCACGCCCGAACACCCCTGCTGCATCAACTGCGACATCCTTGCCCGCACAGGCAGGAAATACTGCGTGTGCACCGGGATGCTCTACGACCCAGCCGACCACGTGGGCGAACCGCTGCCGGTGGAACTGCCGCCCGATGTGGTGAAAATGGCAAAGGAGGCTGCGGCAAAAGGCCTGAGGTAAACAACATAGCAACAACAAAAACTTCAATAACAGCAATGGAAAAGAAAAAGAAAGTGGTAGTGGCCTACAGCGGCGGGCTTGACACCTCATACACCGTGATGTATCTCGCGCACGAAATGGGATACGAGGTCCACGCGGCGTGCGCCAACACGGGCGGCTTCAGCGAGGAGCAGCTCAAGGCCAATGAGGAAAACGCCTACAAGCTGGGGGCGGCGAAATACGTAACCCTCGACGTTACGCAGGAATACTACGAGAAAAGCTTGAAATATATGGTTTTCGGCAATGTGCTGCGCAACAACTGCTACCCCATATCCGTTTCGAGCGAAAGGATTTTCCAGGCTATCGCCATAGCACGCTACGCCAACGAGGTGGAAGCTGACGCAATCGCCCATGGCTCAACCGGCGCGGGCAACGACCAGATACGTTTCGACATGACTTTCCTCGTAATGGCTCCGGGGAAGGAGATAATCACCCTCACGAGAGACCGCGTGCTGACGCGCAAGGAGGAAATCGACTATCTCAACGAGCACGGCTTCAAGGCTGATTTCGCAAAACTGAAATACTCCTACAACGTGGGTATATGGGGAACGTCAATCTGCGGCGGTGAAATTCTCGACAGCAACCAGGGCCTGCCCGAATCGGCATACCTCAAGCACGCCACGGCAGAGGGCGAAAGGGAACTGAAGATAGGTTTCAAGAACGGCGAAATAGAAAGCGTTGACGGCAAAGAGTACAGCGACAAGATAAAGGCAATACAGGAAATAGAGAAAATAGGCGCGGCATACGCCATAGGGCGCGACTGCCACGTGGGAGACACTATAGTCGGCCTGAAAGGGCGCGTGGGTTTCGAGGCGGCAGCACCTATGCTGATTATCGGCGCACACCGCTTCCTGGAGAAATACACCCTTTCAAAATGGCAGCAATACTGGAAGGACCAGGTCTCAAACTGGTACGGAATGTTCCTGCACGAAAGTCAGTACATGGAGCCTGTGATGACCGACATCGAGGCTATGCTCACCTCCTCGCAGCGCAATGTGAACGGCGTGGTAACGCTGAAGCTCCGCCCCTACTCCTTCGAGACCGTTGGCGTTGACTCAAAGGACGACTTGGTGAAAAACCCGTTCGGCGAGTATGGCGAGACACAAAAGGGCTGGACTTCGGAAGAGGCGAAAGGCTTCATAAAGGTTACTTCCACGCCATTGCGCATATATTACTCCAAACACAAGGACGAACGCCGTTAACCCACGACAATGATAAAGGTAGGAATTGTAGGCGCGGCGGGATATGCCGCAGGGGAACTGATAAGGATTTTGCTCAACCACCCGGAGGCGGAAATTGTGTTCGCAAATTCGGCAAGCAACGCGGGAAACCTTTTCTCCGACGTGCACGAAGGTTTGCTCGGGGAAACGGAACTGCGGTTCACAGACGAGTTGCCGTTCGACAGGATTGACGTTCTTTTCATCTGCCTCGGACATGGAAAAAGCGCGGAGTTCCTCAAAAACAACCCCGTGCCAGCAAACGTGAAAATAATTGACTTTGCGCAGGATTTCAGAATAGCCGCGCCGGGAAACGACTATGTTTACGGACTGCCCGAAACCCACCGTGCGCAGATTGCCAAGGCGCAACACGTCGCCAATCCGGGATGCTTCGCCACCTGCATACAGTTTGCGCTGCTGCCGCTGGCAAAAGCCGGGGCGCTGAAAGGAGACGTGGTGATTAACGCCATAACCGGCAGCACCGGGGCGGGAGTGAAACCGCAGGCAACCACACATTTCAGTTGGCGCAACGGAAACATGAGCGTTTACAAGGTGTTCACCCACCAGCACCTCCTCGAAATAAACCAAAGCATCAGGGAATTCCAGCCCGAGTTCGGCGGTGAGCTTGACTTCGTGCCTTATCGCGGCGACTTCGCACGCGGCATCTTCACCACGGTGTTCATGCGCACAGAACTGACGCAGGAGGAGATTGACAAATGCTACTCAACATACAACGGCGAACCGTTCACGCACTACACAGGGCGCGACATAGACCTGAAACAGGTGGTGAACACAAACCGCGCACTCGTCCACGCACAGAAATACGGCGACAGGCTGCTCGTAACCTCGGTTATCGACAACCTTCTGAAAGGCGCGGCGGGACAGGCCGTGGAGAATATGAACATTATGTTCGGAATTGCCGAAGACGCAGGGCTTAGGCTCAAGGCGGCGGCGTTCTGACAAAACTTTACAACATGAAACCATTTGACGTTTTTCCATTATACGACGTAGAAATAGTACGCGGGCGCGGATGCAACGTTTGGGACGCTGACGACAACGAATATCTCGACCTCTACGGCGGACACGCCGTGATAAGCATCGGGCATTGCCACCCGCACTATATAGAATGCGTGAGCCGGCAGCTCAACCGCCTGGGCTTCTACTCCAACTCGGTGCAAAACCACCTGCAAACCGAATTCGCGGAACGCCTTGGCAAAGCCTCGGGCTACGAGGATTATTCCGTGTTCCTGATAAACTCGGGGGCGGAAGCCAACGAAAACGCTCTGAAGCTCGCGTCGTTCCACAACGGACGCACAAGAGTTCTCGCCTCCGCAGGAGCTTTTCACGGGCGCACCTCGCTCGCCGTGGAAGCCACCGACAACCCCAAGATAAACGCGCCGATAAACAAGAACAGCCACGTTACATTCCTGCCGCTCAACGACACCAAGGCGTTTGTTGACGAGATAGCGAAAGGCGATGTGTGCGCCGTGATTATCGAGTGCATACAGGGCGTGGGCGGCATACACCTTGCAAGCAAGGAGTTCATGCAAGCCGTGCGCAAGGCGTGCGACGAACACAACACTGTGCTCATCTGCGACGAAGTGCAGTGCGGTTACGGACGCAGCGGCAAGTTCTTCGCCCACCAGCACCTTGACGTAAAGCCCGACCTCATCACTGTGGCAAAAGGCATAGCCTGTGGCTTTCCGATGGGCGGACTGCTGATTTCGCCCAAGTTCAAGCCGGTTTACGGAATGCTCGGCACAACGTTCGGCGGCAACCACCTCGGCTGCGCGGCGGCAATATCCGTGCTCGATGTGATTGAGGACGAGAAATTAGTTGAGAACGCCGCAGCAGTGGGCGCACACCTCATGAAACGCTGCGAGGAAATTGCAGAAATAAAGGAAATACGCGGGCGCGGACTTATGATAGGTCTTGAATTTGAAAAGCCTGTAAAGGATTTGCGCAAGAGCCTTATCTTCGAGCAGCGCGTGTTCACCGGCGGAGCCGGCACGAACATCCTAAGGCTTCTGCCGCCACTCTGCCTCACCATTGAACAGGCCGACGAGTTCATAGAACGTCTGAAAAAAGCCCTTGTGAAATTTTAGATCATAGCAAAGCTCTTTTATAACAACTTACACAGAAATTATTACGTTTGCAGCCCGCACGAAACCACGAAGGAACGTGCGGGCTGCTGTTTTGTCCGAAAAAAAGTACTGCCAACTGGCGGAATTTACGTAAAAATCGTACTCCAGACTGGCGATTTTTACGTTTTTGTTCCCTACTCGGGATAAAATCATGGGTATGTTCACGGATTTTGTAGCATGGTTTGGGAGTTGCATTAGTAATACACACAATACATGAGCAGCCAACGAATTGCACCATTTGTAGGGGCGTATTGCATACGCCCGAATTGCGCGAATTTTGCAATGCGATTGAGATAGTTTGTGGCGTTTGCGCTGTGTGGTTCGGGCGGTGGCGTACAGGGCGTATGCAATACGCCCCTACAATTCGCGCTTTTCCATTTTCATAGGTGTGCACAACATTTTTACGTAACCACATCCGTTGCCTCACATAATAACCCGCGTCCGTCCGTTATCGTTGCTGCGTTGTTGTGAATTGCACCGCCGTAGGGGCGTATTGCATACGCCCTGAATTGCGCGGATTATGCAATGTTGTGTCGGCGGTTTGCGGTGCGGCTCGGGCGGTGGCTTACAGGGCGTATGCAATACGCCCCTACATATATACAGTATGCAATCAAAAACAACGTACATGGTTCATACAATTTCCGCAAAAGCAAAACGGTTGTCTTTTTCCAAACACCCCGAAAACAACATCGGATGTAAGAAAAACTATGTCCTATGTAGAAAAAATTATATCAGACATAATTCAAACTACATCAGACCTTTTTTCGCCCATTGCAAGCATCTGTAAAACAACAACTTACAAAGAACGCTCAAGGCGCAATTAAATTCCTGCAAATCAGTCAATTAGTACATTTTCCACCTATGACACAAATTCTCTTGCAAACAAGGAAAAACCGCAACCACGGCAAAGCTGCCACGGTTGCGGTTTTGTATGTACGTTTGCGGACGCCGCCATGCGGTTGTCCGCTGTTTTTTAATGGCGACGGCAAAGCGTCAGCCTATGAACCAGCGGCTGCCGGGGATAAGCGACAGTAGTTTGGTTGTAACTGCGCAGCAGATGAACGTAAGCACCGCTATGCAGGGAATTGCGAGGTAAACGGGTATCAGCGGGTTGGTCTGGTCGCCGTTCACGAAGAACGAAGCAATGGGCGCAAGGAAGAACATGTGCATCAAGTACATTCCGAACGTGCGCTTTGATATTCCGGTTATCACCTTGTTCGACTTGTCCGCGCCTATGCAGGTGAAAAGCAGGAACATTCCGAATGTGGCGCAAAGCACGTTGGGCGAGCAGAACTCCCATCCCCACTCCAGAATTGGTGTCTCTACAATCTGTCCCGGCACGCCTTTCCACCAGAACGACCACGCCGTAAACGCCGCACCCACTATGAAGCAAACAGCCCCCACAACGAGGCGTTTTTTCACACTCCACTTTATGTGGAAGCGTATGTAGTGGGCCAGCACAAGGTAGCCGAGGAAGCCGGAGCAATACCACAGCATGTGGTAGCAGTTCCAGAAGCATTCGCCCCAAATCTCGGGAGCCACGAACTTGTGAATCCACGGCATTATTGTCGAGAATGCGAATATTCCGATGAACACCCGCTCATCCTTAGCCGTTGCCCTTTCAAGCCACGGCGATATTACGGGCATTATAAGATAGAGGCTTATCAGCGGGTACATGAACCACAGATGCCCCGCCATTGAGGGGAAGTTGAGCGGCAGGTGCTTGAGGTCGGCAACCGACTGCTCCCATGTCATCCCGCCCCAAGCCAGCGGCAGCAGGCAATAAAGCACCGCGAAGAATATGAACGGCGGAAGTATGCGCAGGAAACGGTGCTTGTAGAAGCCAAGCATGGTAACGCCCTTCTTCATGGGCACAAGCAGGAACGCCGACACCACCATGAAAAGCGGCACGCACGTGCGCGCCACGCCGCCGTCGTAGAACGCCACCCAGAAGCGGTTCACCCCGTTGGCAAGCTCGGACACGTTGCCAGCCAGCCCCGAAGCGTCGGCGGCGTAGAAGTTCTCGCTCGAATGCACAAGCATCACAAAGAAACAGGCAACCACCCGCAGGTAGTCCACAAACACTAATCTCTCTTTATTCTCCATATTTATTTTCATGTTAAAATGTTAGTTGCAAGAATGCGTGAGACCGTTTTTTGCGCAAAAACGGAATTGTCGGCGAAAATAGTCATAAAAAACCAAAAACTGCACTTTGTGCGCAAAAAAGTGCAAACATCGGCGGAACGCCGTGCTTTTGTTACACTTTTTAATCTTAGTTTTGTTTTTTTTTTACAACACATCTTCGCCGTACCGCCTGTTATGGGTATCTTTGCGATGAGTTTTCCTTGGAAATTCTGCCGCAAGGCGGAGTCCGGGAGCAAATATCATGGAAATATGTTTAACCAAATAACATTTGTATGAAGCAACTAAGACTTTGGACAGCGAGATTGTTCTCCGCTGTCGTGATGCTCGCGCTTGCAAGCGTAGGGCAGACAGTTGTTGCGCAGGACGACGGTCCGGCGGAAGGCTACTACTTCATTTCGAACGCAGCCCACCCCTCCGACGCACTGCTCTACAACAACACAGGGACAGACCAGGCTTTGCGCGTGCACTACGCAAACCACGTGATCCCCACAAAACTCACGAAAGACGACAAGCCGTTCATCTTCGAGATTAAGAAGTACGGCGACGGCTACACCGTGAGAAACTACGAGGCAAACATGTACATCGGCCGCGTGTCCGGCATGGGCTACGGCGAGGGTGCGGGCTTCGTCAGCGAACCCGCCGAAATCCAGCTTCCGCCCTCTGCGGCAGTTGACGGCAGCTACCTCATCGCCAACGTGAAGGCCGGTCTCGCCCACGGCCCGCTGCTCGGATACCAAGGCGTGTTCAATAACGAGCAAATCACCGGCTATTGGGGCGAAATAGTTTCCGCCACCAGCCAGCATTCGTGGTACTTCGACAAGATAGACCCCGCGCTGCTCGATGACATTGAGGAGATAACCGAAGTGGAAGGCTCGCTTGACGACGGCTACTACTTCATCAACTTCTCCAACTTCAGCGACCCCTCCACCTGCTTGGTTCCCGTTCAGGACGGCGACCTTTGGAGGCTCGGCGCATACCCCCGCGAAAACAGTGCATACGACAACTCTTTCATCTGGCACGTTACAAAGAATGCTGACGGAACGTATTCGCTCAAGAACTGCGGCGCACAAGACCTTACTTATGTTGAGAACGTGGGCAAAGGCGACAAGGAAAGCCCCTACGTGATAATGACGGGCATCAACCCCGCAAGCTTCAAGTTCCAGTTCCTCAGCAACGGATGCGCATACATCTTCTCCACCGACAACAGCTACAACTACGCCATCAACGGCGAGAGCGGCAACATACAGACAAGCAAGAGCCAGAACGCGGCTTCAATGGTGAAGTTCGTGCAGGTGCCCGCTGATGTCGTAACAAACTCGCTCAAGCTCAACGAGGCGATAACCACCGCAAAGGGAAGGCAGTTCACCGTGGGCACTAACCCCGGACAGGTTTCGAAAGAGGACTACGATGTGTTCAACGCCGTGCTTGAGGAGGCTAACGCAGCAGCTTCCAGCGAGGACGACCACACGGAACTCATCAACAAGCTCAACGCAGCCACCGAAACGCTCGTTGGCCAGACCATACAGGTTGAGGAAGGTTACTACACTTTCAAAAACGGTGCGAGCGACAACTACCTCAAGCCATACTTCAAAAACAACGAATGGTATCTCGGCCACGATGCAGTTGACCCCTTCATGGACGCATCCGCTGTGTGGCACGTTGTGAAGAACGCCGACGGCAACCTTGTGCTGAAAAACTGCGGCACACAGGACTCCACCTACATTGTGTCCGTAACCTCGGGCAACAACTGGGGACTTCCGCGCATGGCCGGCACAAGCAAGACTTACAACATCTTCAAGCAGCAATACAGCAACGTGTTCAAGCTCTACGCGAGCGACAACGACAACTTCTGGAATGCTGACGGCGGAAACGTGGTTTCGTCAAACAACGACTACCACCCGCAAGACGGCGTTTGGTACATAGAGAAAGTTACCGATGCCGACATCCCGTTCTTCACCAAGCTCAACGAGGCTATCACCGACGCAGCCGGCGTTGTTAAGGACTCAAAGGTAGGCCCGAACCCCGGCGACAACAACGGCGACGCAACGGAGATAAACGCGGCAATCGAGGAGGCACGCACAATGTATGACGAGGCTTCGGCTTCCGATGACGAGGTGGACAATATGATTGCAAAGCTCGCGGAGGCTACACAGAAGTTCAACGAGCAGGATCACTCCGTAAGGGAAATTGAGGACGGCTATTATTATATTGTAAGCACCCAGGACGGTTTCCAGAGGGAGAACCGCAAGATTGCAATGTACGTGCCCACCTCCACATACCTAAGCTGGAAAGCCATTGAGTATCGCAACGGACAATATCTGTTTGAAATCAAGAATCTCGGCGACGGCACATACTCCGTGCAGAACGTGGAATTTGCGCGCTACATAGGCAGCAACTCCGCAAACGGCGTGGCAACCACATCGGCGCAGACCGTGGGTCAGAAGTTCGAACTTCGCGGCAACGGCATATACTGGATTTCAAACACCGTTGACAACGGCAACTACACTCTCAAGACTTACAAAACCGAATCAACCGGCGTTATAAACATAAACGACGGAAGCAACATCAAGGACTGGACGCTCCGCAGGGAAACCAACACAGCGGTTATCGACAGCATACTTAAAGCTTCTGAGCAGGTAAGAATCAACGAGGCAATGAACGCCGCGCTGCAAAAAGCCGAGCCTGCATACAAGGCAGTGTTCAAGTATGTTTCCGACCGCACCGACGGACTCCTCAAGGAAGTAAACGAAACCAACCCTCTTGAGGGACAGATTTGGGGTACACAGGTTAACGACACCTACACAAGCTACGCACACCTTATCGACGGCGACCTCAACACCTGCTTCCAAAGCTCGTGGAACAGCGGCACATGGGGCGAAAAAGTTGAAGAGGGCAAGGGCCAGCAGTGGTTGCAGGTTGACCTCCGCAGCAACCCCGTTGACAACTTCGAGTTCTACTTCGGCCTCCGCAACAACGACTGGGGCTGGAAGGAATGCTGGAGCAACATCGACATCTATGCAACAAACGACGCAAGTGTTGCCGGAATAGAAACATTTGACGCAAAAGACTGGACGCACGTTGGCAACTACACCGACCTGACATCCTACATAGAGCCGGAAGACGCCAACATGAACAGCACAGGACGCTATCTCTACTATTCCGTAAGGGATCTTGACCAGGCTTACCGCTACCTGCGCTTCGTGGTAAGGAGCACAATCGTTCCGCAGGCTTGCATGATGTACACCATCGGCGAGTTCCAGGTTTACAAGATTGTTCACGATGCGGACAATGACCCCTACAACTATGTTGAGGGTCTGAAACCGCTCGCTGACGAACTGAAGCAGCTCATCGACGCAGCCAAGACAAAGCTCGCAGACGGCACTGTAACCCAGGAGGAAGTTGACAGGATGGCGGAACTCACCGCACAGGTTGACGCACTCACGCCCAAGACCGGCCCGCTCGACAAGCAGATCGAGGCAGTCAAGAAATATGTTGCCAACTTCTCCGACGAGGGACTTTGGGGCGACGTTGAATCTGGCGAACTTGATGACATCAACAACGCAATTGACGAAGCAGAGTCCTACGACCACGAGCAGCCGTTGCAGGCAGACCTTGACGCACTCCTCAACAAGCTCAACACAGCGTTCGACCTCTACAAGAGCCAGCAGAAGATGCCCGCAACCGACACATGGTACTACCTCTCCAACCGCGACAGCTCACGTCCAGGCTACACGCAGGAAGGCGGCACCGGCGACATCTGGGGCAGGTGGTGCTACGGCAACGTAATGATGGCCCCGCACGCTAACGCTACAAGAGACGCTTATTGGGACGGTCAGAACAACGCAGTAACATGGGACGGCTACGACCACATAAGCCAGACACTCTCCGACAGCGTTCCCGTTGACCCATACGCAATGTGGAGGCTCGTTAAGATTGAAGGCAACGAGGAGGCAAACACCTACGCGCTCCAAAACCGCGCAACAGGCACATACCTCGGCGTTACCTCCAACCGCAACGGCTTCGCAGGAATGTCAGCAACTCCCGTTCCTTACAGGCTCTCGCTGCTCAAGAGCGGACAGTTCAACATCATCTGCGGCGATGCGTCGAACACATGGAACACCCCGATCCACTGCGACGGCCGCAAGGTTATCGTAAGCTGGGACGGAACAGCCGACTCACCTTCGGCTTGGGACTTCGAGGCTGTTGACGAAACCGAAATCGAAAGCGGCGAAATCACCATACGCAACAACAGCGCAATGGTGCTCACACTCCCGTACGCTTACAACAGCGAAAGGGTTTCCGACCTCAACACCGACAACGAGATTGCCACCTACGGCATCAAGGGCGTTTCCGAGGACGGCAGCAAGCTGCTCCTCTACAACAAGCTCTCGTTCGAGGCTGGAGAACCTATGGTTGTTGTTGCCGGCGACGTTACCAAGTATAACGACGGCGATGAAGGCACAAGGATGTTCCTGCCGCTCGCAAACGACTTCACAACCGAAGTCAAGGCTGCAAACGGCATCGTCGGCACGCTCAACTACACCAAGCTGCCCGCAAACGCCGGCATCGTGAAGGCTGACTCCGTGATTTCAATTGGCGACACAGAAACCGCAATCTTCGGACAGCGCGGCTACATCGACGCGACCAAGATTGTGAACGACGACGAACAGACAACCGACTTCGTGCTCAACATCAAGGGCGATATTGTCAACGGCATCGCCAATGCAGTTGCAGGAAAGTCCGGCAAGGTTAACGTTTACACCACCGACGGTGTGCTCGTGAAGAAGAACGTGAAGGCAGAAAATGCAAAGAACGGTCTCAAGAAGGGCGTTTACATCATCGGCAAGGACAAGGTTCTCGTGAAGTAAACCATTGTTCAACATAAAAAAGGTCCCGCAAGCCGCCGTGGTTTGCGGGACTTTTTATTCCCCCTCCCCACCAAGCCACAGGGGCAAATACATATCCATGCTGCAACACCCTGTAAGCCAGCAAATTAACTCAAAACTACAATATCTTTGCAAGTTATTGTTTTACAGACATTTGCAAACGGCAAAAAAAGGTCTGATGTAGTTTGAATTATATCAGACATAATTTTTTCTACATAGGA
>CAVCON010000064.1:7040-12268 GCA_963603805.1 Oscillospiraceae bacterium | reverse complement strand
TACACAATCCCCCTCAAAGCAAAGGGCTTTACAAGCAACTTCACTACAAGTTACAGCTTATTCTCTTGTAGTGAAGTTGCTTGTAAAGCCCTTTGCTTTGAGGGGGATTGTGTATAATTTGCTGCAAGCAGGTTGAAAGGCGTCAGAACCTGAAGCCGTAGAACAGGCGCACGCGCCATTTCATATTGTAGAGTTCGAACTGATTGGAGTTTCCAACGTTGGAAAAGTCGAGTGTGCCGGACGCTCCGGCGAAGTTGCGCTTCCACGAGTAGAGCATTGCACCACGGTTGGCGATGAAGAAGTTGGGGAAACGGATTTTTGATTTTGTGGTTGTTGCGTCTCCGCTTATGTTGCCGTGGTCATAGACTACGAGGGTGGGGAGCGACGACAGGTGGAGCATCCAGCGGCGGCCTATGCAGAAATTGTGACCGTAGCCTCCGCCTATGGCGAAGTTGAGGCTTTTCAGTGTGGCTTTGTTGAACGGTTGTCCGTCTTGCGGGGAAATTTTGGTGTATCTCCATTGTGCCGATGCGCCAACGAGCCAGCTGCCCGCGCTTTTGCGCTGGATGTATGACTGGGTGAAGGCGGCGGGAAAGGAGAAACGCCTGCCGTTGAAGGCGTAGTAGAAGTTGGCGGCAAGTCCCTGGCGGTTGAGTGTGCCTTTGGGCATTTTGTATTTGTCGCCGCTGTATGTAACGCTGCCTTTGTCGGTTTTTGCCGCCTCGTATATGATGTCGAAACCCATGCGGTTGCCGTAGGAGGTGAGCTGGTATTCCATATCTTTGTTAAGCCCCACGAGCTTGGCGGGGTTTACCGCTGCGCTTACCCCAATGCCACGATAAACGAAGCCCGCGCTTATGGTGGCGCGGAAGCGCGATGCCCACAATCCGGAGAAGCTGTCGCCGTTGTTTTCGCCGCGCATTCCTGTGAGGGCGAACGAGTAGTTGCCGCGAAACTTTACAGTCCAAGGTTCGGAGGGGCGTTTTATGTATGAGGTGTCGATGTTTTTGTTGAAATAGCGGGCGGTTAGCAGCCTGTTTGCAAACGACAGCTTTTTGTCCGCGCTTGCAAGTTTTTGAATGTGCTGCAGGTGGCGCAGCGAGTCTTTTGTCGCCGTTTTTCTCTTGGAGCGCATCAACGAGTCTGCCCATTGCAGCATACGCCCGGAGTTTGTGGAGCGGCGCACGGCTTGGCGCAGGCTGTCGAGCTTCGCCGTTTTGCGTTTCGCCGCCTTTGGTTTAAGGCTGTCGCCGTTGCTTTCTGCACAAAAAGAAAGGTGCGCAGGGCTGTGTGAGGCGTATGATTTTGAAGGGTAAACTATAGCGAAAATAGTTGTAAACAACACTGAAACCGCAAAGGAAAACAAGCTTACCTTTCTCATAATGCGTGAATTACGGTTGTTTATTTGTTGACGTTCGTGATTTGTTTTTATTGTTCAAGTTCCTGATAATTCGGGATTTCGCGCAAAAAACGGTAAGACTTTGCCTCGTAGTCCACGCGGCAGCAGTAATGGTTAATTCCATTTGTGGCAATGAGGTATTTTGTGCGCAGGATAATGTTGTATGAGCTTAGCTGCTCGAACACTTTCTGGGTAATGCTGATGGTTGGTGCTTTGTATTCTATTATTACAAGGGGCTTGCCTTGGGCATTGAACACTACGCTGTCGCAGCGGCGTTTTTTGCCGTTTGCGCAAAGTTCCATTTCGTTGCCCATCAGGGCGGCGGGGTAGCCTTTGTGGTCGGTGAGGAAACGGATGAATTGCTGACGCACCCATTCCTCGGGGGTGAGGGCAACGTAGCGGTGGCGGAGGAAGTCGTAAATGGTGGGCTTACCTTCGCTTTGTATTATTTTTATGTCGGCAATGGGCAGGTTTAACGCAAACATTTGCTACTTTTGCAATAGTCTTGGCGCATCTGCGCCAACAGATGCAAATATAATAATTATAATGAAAACTCGCGAGGACATAGTGGGCAATTGGCTTGTGAGATACACTCACAGACCGCTTGACGGCTTTACTCCATACGTGTTGCTTACAAATTTCAACAACTATGTTGACTTGTTTTGTGAGCAGTGCGGAGTTGAGCCGGTTGGCTATGGTGCGAATATGCGCACGGCCGTTGCCGACGGAATAACTATCGTGAATTTTGGAATGGGAAGTCCCAATGCGGCTCTTGTAATGGACTTGCTTAGCGCGGTGAAGCCGGCGGCGTGTTTGTTTTTGGGCAAATGCGGCGGCATTTCCGACAAGGCAAGGCTCGGCAGCTACATACTCCCTCTTGCGGGAATACGCGGGGAGGGTACGAGCAACGACTATTTTCCGCCCGAAATTCCCGCATTGCCGGCGTTCATGCTTCAAAGGGCGGTGTCAACATCTTTGCGCGACGCCCACCACGACTATTGGACGGGGACTGTTTACACCACGAACAGGCGTGTGTGGGAACACGACGAGAAGTTCAAGGACTATTTGCTCAAAACCCGCGCCATGGCTGTGGACATGGAAACGGCGACGCTTTTCAGCTGCGGTTTTTACAACCACATCCCAACCGGGGCTTTGCTGCTTGTGAGCGACAATCCCATGACACCCGAAGGGGTGAAGACTATGGAGAGCGATGAACACGTAACGAAGAATTTTGCATCGGAGCACGTGGCTTTCGGAATAGCCTCGCTCAAACTGATAAAGAACGACGGGCGCACGGTGCGCCATTTGAAATTCGATTACTAAGCGCGGCGAGGCATTTTGCCTACCGCCATTTATACAAACAACGTGGCTTACACAAAACAAACGGGACCTTCGTTTGAAGGCATAATGCGCGACATCAACGCCAGAAAGTTCGAGAAGGTCTATCTGCTCGAAGGGGATGAAAGTTTCTTCATTGACAAGATTGCGGAAGCTCTTTCCAAGATGGTTATGCCCGAAGAGGACAAGGCTTTCAATTATTTCACCTATTACGGTTCGGATGCAGATGTGGGCGAAGTGGTGAACACTGCCAAGAGCAGTCCGCTTGGAGCAGAGCATCTGCTCGTGATTGTGCGTGAGGCGCAGCTCATGAACCGTTTGGACGATTTAGCTTATTATCTGCAACGGCCGCTCGACAGCACAATTCTTGTAATTTGCTACAAAAACGGGACAGTGGACAAAAGAAAACGCCTTGCGACTTTGGCACAGAAGAACGGCGTTCTTTTTGAATCGAAGAAGTTATACGACAGCCAGCTTCCGGGATTCATAAGCGTGTACATGAAACAGCACGGTCTGACGATTAATCCGATTGAATGGGGAACTTGACAAACTCATAATCTCGATGCCGCAAGGTCAGGGCAATGTTACGCCCGAAATAGTTGAAACTAATATTGGCATAAGCAAGGATTTTAATTATTTTGAACTACAGGACGCAATCGTGAAAAGGGACGTGTTTAAGGCGTTCCAAATAGTACAATATTTTGGGGCTAATTCAAAAGCAAATCCTTTGCAGCGAAATTTGGTGATGCTGTTCCAATTCTTCTCCAAGCTAATGATTTCTTATTACTCGCCCGACAAGAGTCCGCAGGGAATTGCCAAGTGGACGGGCATGACAGAATGGCAGGTGAAGAAAAACATAATCCCCGCACTTGGAAACTATACGGCGCGAAAAGTTATGGAAATAATCGGGAAAATAAGGGAGACCGATGAACGTCAAAAGGGGATAGGTTTTGACGTAACGTCAGAGGCGGAACTGGGAATGGACCTTATATATTTTATACTCCATTAACGGCTGCCGGATAAAAACAGGAAGCGAAGTATTTCCAGCGCAAACAAAGAAACAGTAAAGGCGGGTCGGTTCACGACCCGCCATTTTTTTGTTCAACAGAGTTCCGCCTTTGTTTTGCCCGACAAAATTCTGGCGGGCAAAAGAGGAATTTTTTGAAGAGCGCGAGTTTTGTTTTCTGGCAGCAATCAGGTGATGGGTGAGTGGTATTTTGGGATGCGGTTTTGTGGAATGGAGAATGAGGGTGTTGTTGTTTGTGCGAAAACTGTGTGAAACCAGACTGAATTTGTGCATTTGGGAGCGTAACCTGTGCCTCATTTTGATAAAAACAGGCGGATTCCGATGAGGAAAAACGGATTTTTTTGCCTGTTTGGGCAGGGGAATTCTCTATTTCGCCAAAAAATCCCAACAAGAATTTGAGGCTTTTTCCCCTATGTATAAAGGGGTTTTGCGCAATTTAGAACGTTGTAGAATGCGATGCAAATGCGCTTTCTGCACGTCCGTATTGTTTGGTTCAAATTTCAGGAAAAATGCGGGAATTTGCCCCACGGACTTTACTGTTTGCGATTTTTATGATTTACAAAACAATAAAGAAAAATCCATATTCGCAAAACAGCGTGCAAAAAGTGAAGCAAAACAGTGCACGCGCGGAATGCAAAAGTATGAATTTTGAATTGCGAATTAAATAAATGTACCTGCATTAAAATTGTAAATCCGAAAATATTCATAAGTCTCGAAAGAAGAAATAGTACTAAAAGCCAAACTGTTGTGGGTTTTTGTTGAAGCAAAAAGCTGTCAACACGGCGAAAATCGCGCAAAAGCTGAGACTTTTCGGTTAAACGCGGCATTATTTCTAAACATAACCATTTGTAAGCCAAAAAGCAGTTGCCTTTATCGCAAACGCTTTGTAGATAGCGGTTTTTGCCTTTTAGTTTACAAAAGGTAAAATGCGAATGTAGGTAGCACGCGTTTTATGATTTACAATGATAAAGCGTAAAGCGTTTGAGTTGGGCTTGATTTTCAAAAGATGAAATTTACATCTTTCGTTTAAAGATTTTTCTCTTTATATTCGTAAACCACGCAAGTTTTCCGTAAATTTGCACTAAACCATAAAAAGTGGAGTAAAATCATGGAAGAACGTATAAGGCAGGTGATGGATTTCTTGGGTTTGTCGCAGCAGGATTTTGCGCAAAAACTTGGCATATCCCCCGCTTCGCTTTCTAATATTTTCAACGGACGGTCGAAACCGACGAACAATCATGTTCAGGCCATACATCGGGCTTTTCCAAAAATAAACACAAATTGGTTGATGTTTGGCGAGGGTGTTATGTTGGACGATGGCGAAAACGATTTGCAAAATTCGGATATGTCTAATCCCTCCGCCTCACCAAATTTTGGTTTCCCGGCAAATTCTTCGGATGAAGGAAATGGCGGATCAAAAAAAGATATGGAGGGAATGGAACTTTTTTCCACCCTACCCAATAC
>CAVCON010000064.1:0-7030 GCA_963603805.1 Oscillospiraceae bacterium | reverse complement strand
GATTTTGGAGATACGTGTCTTTTATGACGATCAGACATTCGAGAGTTTTGTACCCTCGGAGAAGCGCAATGTTTCACGCTAAACACACCTGCCAAATTGGCAGACGTGCAAAAACTTAAGCGTGGATAATCTGTGTGGGATTATGAGGCGGCAAGCAAATTCCAACACATAAATCTATACCCTTAATACCTCCGTTTCTATTAGCCATGTCGTGTGTTGTGTAGTACAAAATTCATTTGTGTAAAATTATTTCAAGCTTAAACCAAACCATGCTCGAAGATAAAAAGAGAAATTATTGAGCTTGTAACTCCGTTTCCCTATGCTGTTGGATAACCCTGCCATATGGCTTGCAGACAACGGCAGAACTTTGTCGGACGCTTCCTTGAAAAATGAAAGGACTGGTGCTGTTTTGACAGCAATTCGTCCGAAATATGGCGGAAACGTTGTATGGGCAAAATTTTGAAAGGATGAGACTGCATGAGCTTTAATACCGTTCGGGCTGTATGCTATGTTGGTAATAATTTATAGCGTTTTTTAGAGCCTAAATCGTAAAGAAAACGCACAACGACAATTAATCAGCAAATTGTACTGCCTAAGGGCGTATGGCATACGTCATAAATTGCGCTGATTTGCGGCGTTTCGGCAGTGGTTTGCGGTGTTTGTCTTTGCGGTTCAAACGGTGGCGAAAGTGGTAGCATACAGGGCGTATGCAATACGCCCCTACAAATGTCGCAAAACCATAATCGCCTGTTCTTTCCCCAATGCCACAAAAACTACATCGGATATAGAAAAAACTACATAGGACATAGAAAAAATTATATCAGACGTAGGAAAAATTATGTCTGATGTAGTTTTGGCGGTTTTCAATGTACTGAAAAACAAAAGGTTAAGCAGTGTTTTGCAAACGGATCTAATGCGCAGAAAACCAAATGCTTACTGATATTTGCCGCTTTCGCACAGGCTGCCATCAAATGCGAAAAACCGCAGCTTTGTTGTGCGGCGGCTGATTGCTTGTGTCGAGCCATAAAAAAAGACCCTTAGTCGGGTCTTTTGTCTGTAATTTTGTAATCCTTGAATTTTTCTCGCGGAAAGTCGAAGATGTCATCGTCTATTCCCCCACTGCGGAAGTTTGAAATCTTGATTGTGGTCCAGAAAAACAGTACTTTTATCCTTAGGCTCTTGGGGGCTTTTGTCGCCTTGTCCAAGTGTATTTGGGCGTGCTTGATGTTGCCCGGGGTCTTTGGCTTCGCGTCGAGGGTTATTATGTATTCGTTGGTGTTTTCCGAGTAGCTGTAGTTGAAATTGTTGGGCGAGAAAGTGAACTTTTCGGAATATTTGTCCTTTTTGGGTGAGGCGGCATTGTGTATCTCTATTTCCTTTTTCTTGTTGTCCACCTTGTAGTAGTCTTTGCCGTTGCACCACGCGCTGTATCTTGGTTCAAAAAAGCGTTTTTTCTTGCCTTTCATGCTTATTGTGCCGTTGGTCTTGTACAGTCCCACCAAGTTTATGAAATAGCTTAGGGTGGCCCCCTGCGGTCCATATACGGAGTTGTATGCCGTGTTGAACAGCTGTCTGGCTGTTTGGGCGTTTGCGGGATTGCCCGCATTTGTGCTTGCAGGAATGGAAAGTGCCGTAATGAGCAGGAGGACGATTTTTAGCCCTCCCTTTTTCAATATGTTCATTGGAGTGGATGTTTGAGAAAACGTGCTACCTCACGACAATCTTTTTTGTGCCGGAGTTGTCCGCGTATATTATATATATGCCTTTGGGGAGGGCAAACGTAACTTTTTCGCCGCGTTTCAGCAGGAAAGTACGCACGGCTTCCCCCGCAGTGGACACTATTCTTGCGATGCCCGAGAACGTGGCGGATTCCAAGGTTAGCGTTCCGTCTGCAAAAGTGGCGCACAAGGCGTTCTTTGCTGTTTTTGTGCTTTCTATCCCTGTCGGCACTTCGGCAATGTTTCTGAAAACATTCCACCCTTGGGTAGTCTTGTAGGTGTCGAGCGTTCCTTCGGGGACAATCAAATTTTTGGCGTTGTTTTGGAACGTTGCGGTGGTTATTGACGGTGGGGTCTGCCATTCCACCCTAACGGTGTCAAGGCTGTTGCAGTAGCCGAACGCCATGTCGCCGATGCTTTCAACGCTTTGCGGGATGCTCACTTCCGTAAGTCCGCTGCCGTTGAATGCGTCTTTTTCTATTGTGGTTACGCTTGTGGGTATGGTTACGCTTTTCAGGTTTTCGCAATACCAGAACGCCGAGCTGCCGATTGTTTTCACCCCTTGGGGGATGCTGAATTCGACTGCGCTTCCGGCGTGGGCTAAGAGCGTTTCGCCGTCTTTGGTGTAAATGGTGCCGCCGTCGGACTTGAAATATGGGTTGCCCTCTGAAATTTCGATATTGTCGAGCGCGGTGCAGCCCATGAAACTTGCCGGATCTATGCTTTTCAGCAGCTTTCCTGTGGAAATGCGTTTTAGGCTGCTGCACATGGAGAACAAGGAGGGATTTATGGCTGTAACGGCCTCGGGAATGTCGAGGGCTTCCAGCGATTTGCAGTTCCAGAAAGCGGCGCGACCTATGTCGGTGATAGTTTGCGGTAAGGTTATGCTTTTGAGTTTTGTACAGCCGAAAAAGCCGCTTGCCGCGATGCCTTTTACGGCATATTTTTTTGAATCTTCCCCTTCACCGTATTCCACGCTGTCGGGTATTGCGATGCTTTCATCGGTTTTTGTGTTAGCCTTAACGGTAACGCTGTCCCCGCCGACGGTATATCTTAGGCTGCCGACAACGAACGACTGCGCGTTGGCATATGACGCCGCCATTGCAAGGGCGGTTGCGGCAAGAAATAGCTTTTTATGTTTCATGCTTGGATATATGTTAGTGCAAAGATAAGAAATAAGCCTCACCCGACAAGTTGAAAATCGGGTGAGGCTTTGTGGTTTGCCTGTTATGTCCCTTGGCTTTATCCCAGATATTCGAGCACGTTTTTCTCTATGCGCTTTGCCGGGTCTTCGTGGGCTTCTTTGTTGAACTTTTCGCCTGTTATGTTCTCGTACAACTCAATGTAGCGGTTCGAGATGTTCTCCACGATTTCGTCGGTCATTTCGGGAAGCGTCTGCCCCTCCTGTCCTTGGAAATTGTTGCTCAGCAGCCATTCGCGCACAAACTCCTTGGAAAGCTGCTTCTGCGGCTCGCCTTTCTCGAACTTCTCTTCGTAGCCTTCTGAATAGAAGTAGCGCGAAGAGTCGGGCGTGTGGATTTCGTCCATAAGCGTAACCTCCCCGTCGTGAAGCCCGAACTCGTATTTTGTGTCAACGAGAATCAGCCCGCGCTTTGCCGCGATTTCCGTTCCACGCTCAAAGAGGGCGAGAGTGTATTTCTCCATAATCTCATACTCTTTTTCGGGCACGAGACCTTGGGCGAGGATTTCCTCACGTGAAATGTTCTCGTCGTGGTCGCCTATCTCCGCTTTTGTGGTGGGGGTGATTATCGGGGTGGGAAACTTCTGGTTTTCGCGCATTCCCTCGGGCAGTTTCACTCCGCAAAGCTCGCGTGCGCCGGCCTTGTAGGCTCTCCACGCGCTGCCGCAAAGATAGCCCCTAACAATCATTTCCACGGGATAGCCCTTGCACACATAGCCGACTGTAACCATGGGGTCGGGAGTTGCGAGCTTCCAGTTGGGGCAGATATCCTTGGTTGCGTCAAGCTCACGCGAGGCGATGGTGTTCAGCACCTGCCCCTTGAAAGGAATGCCTTTGGGCAGAATAACGTCAAACGCCGAAATTCTGTCGGTGGCCACCATTACGAGCTTCTCGTTGTTTATGTTGTAAACATCGCGTACTTTCCCATTGTAAACACTCGTTTGTCCGGGAAAATGGTAATCGGTCTTGATTAATGCTTTATCCATTGTCAATGAAATGTTTTGTGTTATGCTCAGTCTGATTTGTCGTCTGCGTCCGGCTCTGTCTCGTCCGGGTCTTCTTGAACGTTGATGCTCACTTTTTTCTGCTCGCTGTCTTTTTCGTAAGCATCGACAATGCGCGTTACGAGCGGGTTTCTCACTATGTCCTTCTTGTTCATTTCCACAAACGCTATGTCCTTTACGCCTTTAAGTATGCGCATTGCTTCTTCAAGTCCGGAGCGTTGCGCCAGCGGAAGGTCTATCTGCGTGCGGTCGCCTGTAACAATCATTTTGGTGTTGAACCCCATACGCGTGAGGAACATCTTAATTTGCGCCGAAGTCGTGTTCTGCGCCTCGTCGAGTATCACCACGGCATCGCTAAGCGTACGTCCGCGCATAAATGCCAGGGGCGCAATCTGTATTGTGCCGTCTTCGAGCATTTCCTTCAGCTTTGCCGGCTGGATCATTTCTTCGAGCGCATCGTACAGCGGGCGCAGGTACGGGTCTATCTTGTCTTTCATGTCGCCGGGCAGGAAGCCGAGTTTCTCTCCCGCCTCCACCGCCGGGCGGCTAAGGATAAGCCGCCTCGCCTCCTTGTTCTTGAGGGCCTTTACCGCGAGGGCTATCGCCGTGTATGTCTTTCCCGTTCCCGCCGGCCCTACAACGAACATCAAGTCCTGCTTGGCGTATGCCTTTACAAGCAGTTGCTGGTTTTCGGTCTTGGCGCGTATGGGGCGGCCCTTTATGTCGTAAACAATAACGCCGTCCTCGTCTTCCTCGTATGGCTTCTTGCCTTTCACGATGTCTATGATGTCGGCTTCGCGCAGCGTGTTGTATTTTGCGCAACGGCTCACGAGCAGCTGTATTGTGCTTTCAAAATCGGAGATTGCCAGTTCATCGCCTATGGCCTTGATCACATTGTCGCGTGCCACGATGCGCAGCTTGGGGTAAAGGGCCTTGAGCATACGCAAATAGACGTTGTTTGCCCCGTAGAGCACACGCGGGTCAATTTCATCAATGACAATATGTTTTTCTATCACTGGCAATGGTATTTATTACGCGAAGTTACTCCAAACTCGCATAACCGCAAAATTTGAAGCCGCCATTTTAATGTGCCAAAGCGTTCTTTTTGTATTACGCTTAGGTGTGTATTGGCACGGTGTGGGAGTTTTTCACCTCGCCAATCACGAAAATGCTGTGCAGCGAGCCTATGCTGTCTATTTCGCCGAGCGTGTTGAGCACGAAGTCCTGGTAGTGCTTCATGTCGCGCACGTATATTTTCATCATGAAGTCGTAGTCGCCCGAAGTGTTGTAGCATTCCGTTATTTCCTCCACCTGCTGTATGGCTTTCATGAACTGCCGCCCGATTTCCTTGCCGTGGTGTTTCAGGCGTATGTTGCAGAACACTATCATGCCGTTTCCGGCACGGGTGGGGTTCACTATTGCCACGTAACGCTCAATGTAGCCTTCGCGCTCCAGGCGTTTGAGCCGCTCAAAAGTGGGCGAGGGCGACAGGTTCACCTCATATGCCAGCTCTTTTGTGGTGTATTTGGCGTTCTGTTGCAAAAGCTTCAGTATTTTCACGTCAATGCTGTCAAGATATTCCATGCTGTGAAATGCAGTATGCGGAGAATTATATTCTACCGCAAGTGGTAAACTTCGGCAAAGATAGAATGTTTTTCCGAAATGGCAGATAAATTTTTGGGGCGAAGTTCTGTGCGCTAATTTTGCAGCCGAAACAAATAACATTCAATAATAACAATAAACTATTCCAAGAATGTCTATACAACTTCCCCCTTTCCGTGCCGATGTCGTAGGCAGTTTCCTCCGTCCGGCAGAACTGAAAGAAGCGCGCGCCAAGTTCGCGCAAGGTCAAATTGACGCCGACGGGCTGAAGCGGGTTGAGGACCGCTGCATCACAAGCCTTATAGAAAAGCAGAAGGCTTCGGGTCTCCACACCATTAACGATGGCGAGTTCCGCCGCAGCTATTGGCATTTGGACTTCATGTGGGGTTTCAACGGAGTGGAGCATATTGAGCTTGATCACGGCTACCAGTTCCACGACGAAGAAACAACTCACGGCTCACTCCGCCTCACAGGGAAAATAAGCGGCGAGAACCATCCCTTTGTGGAGCACTTCAAATTTGTGAAGCAGTTCGAAACCGAAGGCTTTGTGGCACGCCAGACAATACCCGCCCCTGCGCAATTCTACGCGGAGCTTTACCGCGAGGACAACGGCAAGAACACCGATGCCGTTTATCCCGACCACGAGGAGCTGCTTAATGATATTGCCGCTGCATACAGGCAGGTTATACGCGACCTTTACGATGCGGGCTGCCGCAATGTGCAGTTTGACGACTGCACTTGGGGCATGGTGTGCGACAAGAAATTCTGGGAGACAATGGTTGGCGGCGGCTATGATGTTGTGGAGCTGGAGAAAACCTACCTGCGCCTTAACAACCTCGCCTTGGAGAACCGCCCTGCCGGCATGGCGATAAACACCCACGTGTGCCGTGGTAACTACCATTCCACCTATGCTGCCGAGGGGGCGTATGACAACGTGGCGAAGTTCCTCTTTGCACAGGAAAACGTTGACGGCTTCTATTTGGAGTTCGATGACCACCGTTCGGGCGGCTTTGAGCCTTTGAAGTATGTGGCTCCCGGCAAAAAGGTTGCGCTCGGGCTGGTAACTACTAAAAGCCCTGTGCTTGAGGACAAGCAGGCGGTTATAGACAGAATACATCAGGCGGCGCAATACGTGCCTCTCGACAGGCTCTGCCTTTGCCCGCAGTGCGGTTTCGCCTCGTGCGAGATAGGCAACAAACTCACCGAAGACGAGCAGTGGGCAAAGGTGGAGTTGGTGTGCGAAATCGCCAAAGAGGTTTGGAAAGACTTTTAATTCATATTACGCATAATTACATCAAAAATCCCGTGCAGGTCTTCAAAAAGCCTGTGTGGGATTTTTATTTTCTGCGAACAGCCGAAAAGACGTAATCATTTGAAATCCAAAAGATTATATAGGTTGTTCGATTGCTTTGCAAGCATTTGAAAAACAGGGAGTTGCAAGTAGGCAAAAAAAGGTCTGATGTAGTTTGAATTATGTCTGATATAATTTTTTCTACATAGGACAT
>CAVCON010000063.1:7147-12349 GCA_963603805.1 Oscillospiraceae bacterium | reverse complement strand
GATGTAGGAAAAACTACATAGGACATAGAAAAAATTATGTCTGATATAATTCAAACTACATCAGACCTTTTTTCACCCATTGCAAACATTTGAAAAACAAAACGTTACATCAGGCATTCTTTGACCGGGTATTGTTTTGAAAACCAGTGTTTTATACAATTTATGGAATTCTTGCAATTTCTTCAACTGCAAAACCGGCCGCACGAAACGCCATTAAGGACACAAAACACCACTGGCTTTTATGATTTATTATCCCGGACAGAGGCAAATACAGCTGCCGGGGCGGCATTGTCCCTATAAAAAACGTGTCCGGGGAAGTTGCTTATAAACTCCCTCGGACACGCCCTCCATCAATGTGATTTTTCTGTAAAGATTCAGGCTAATCCCATAAATTTCCCTTGTTCTGGAAACCTACATCATTCTTCCATTCCACCGAACCGAACGCGCCATCGTCATCAAAAAAGTTGTCATCGTAATCATGACGGCGCGAATCGGCGTGATCCGTCTGCCCGTCGATTGGGCTTGCGGAAAAAGGTTGCACATTTTCAACTTCCAAAACCTCTATTTGCGGTTTAATATATTTCTTCTTCATCGGTTTCTTTGTTTACAGGGTTACTTTACTGCCACTTTTCTCTTGTTCACGAGATATATGCCCGCCGGCAAGCTCACATTATGCGTCTCGCCCGCAGATATGCAGAGGCGTTTAACGGCAATGCCACTCATGTCATAAACTGTCAGCTCCGCTGCCTTTCTTGCGCTTATTGACAAGCCACCCGCGATAGGTGTGATTTCCACAGAGGCATCCGTGTTTTCAACATTCCTTATCCCAGTGGTCTCGCCTTGGTTCTCACCAAACGCCACGTCGAAAGTCTTTGCCGCCGCGCTGCCGCCATATTCGTAAACCGCACGGAAAGGATAGCAATACAGATAGTCGCCATTTATGTTCTGCGAGTTGAGGAACATTCCCTGTCCGAAATAGAAGAAATTCCCAGTCTTGGCAAGCTTCATGCCGGCATACGAAGCCTTGGGCGTAAAGGTGAACGTTCCTCCGTCGAGTGTTCCCGTTGATGTGATGCCGCTGTACATTCCGCCGGGCTTGGTTGCCACGATGTTAGAGCCGTACTGCTTTATGGTGAATGACGAGCCGGCATCCTCGGGAGCGTTTTCAACCTTGACCATATACGGTGCATCAGCCTCGGTTTTGCCTGTAAACGATGAGTACTCCACAAAATGCACGTCCGAGTTGTAGTTGGTGGGATTGCCGTCGGGCGAGGTGGTGCTTATGAAGTTGTTCTCCTGCATGGTCCACACCGACAGCGAAGTGCCGTCCTCGTTTGTGTGCAGTCCGTTGCCCTCCACGCTCACGGTGAAAGGCAGCATCACGGTGGCAATCCTTACTTTTCCGTTCTTGTCAATGGTTATTTTGCGGGTGTACTCCACATACTGCTCTGCGGTAACAGTTATTCCGTATGGCGCGAAGAACGGATATTTGTCTGCAATCTTTATATTGTCGCAGGCATAGAAAGCCGAACCGTCCTGAAGTTGTGAGGCATAGTTGTATGTGCCGGCATTCACGCCCTTAGGAAGATAGACCAAAGTGTTTGGCGCAAGACCGTCGCGCAGGTTTGCAAACGTAACGTCCTCTGTCTCGACAACGCTGTTAAGCCCGCTCAAATCAACATAGAGAATTTGGCTGGCTTCAATGCTTTCACTGGCAAGTTTCTCGTCAAGCTGTGCCTTGATTTGCGCAGTCGTGAGGTTTCCTGCCACATTCTCCCCTGTTTCGCTGACCGTGGTTACTTTCGCGCCCCACATCGCGGCGGTCTTGTCGCCCTCATAGCAAGTAGATTCATATACCTTGGTGAATTCCGCATTGGCGGCGTATGTTCCTTTCAAAAGCTCCACATCCATTTTGTAGTAGGCAAAATAGCGGTGTTCCGAAGCCGTGGTGGGAGCTATGTTATAGCGCGTTTCATCTGCAACGAACAAGTAAGCCGTACCTTTGTCGCCCACGGCAAGTTCGAACTGCTTGAATTCTCCTGCGGCGGGCTTTGTCTGCGCCTTGTAAGCCTCCAACGAGAACGGGTATTCCTCAAGCTGCCTTGCCTCCTCGGAAGTGCTGGTGTTCTCCAGTTCGTCAATGTTGCTGAAACGGAATGGGACAGTTCCTGCCAAAACGGTGGAAACCTTTGTCTCGTAAGCGGCGTTCGGGTCGTAGCCCTCATAAAGTTTCAAACCTTTCCCGCTTGTCCAATATTCCGATTCAACGAAATTATAGCGCGATGTGCCGTTCCGCTCGCCATTATAATATGTATTGTCGGCGTAGTTGCTCTTCAGGTTTTCAAAAGAGAACGTACACTTGCTGCCCCCGTCCTCCGGGACATGGAACTTAAACTCTCCGCCCCTCACCTCAAAGTTGTTCGCGTTCAATGTCTGCTTCACGGTCTGGCCGTTGGCTTCATGGCACACAACATCAAGACTGCTGATATAAGGATTAAGGTATTCCATAGTAAGCTCCACCTGCACCAAAGCCTTGGCGTCGCCTTCAAGTCCTTCGACCGAAAACTTCACAGCGTCGTTGTTGAGATTGCCAACCTCCACAGTCTGCTCCGCACTCGAAGCATTCATGGAAACAGTTTTCACAGGATTGTCCTTGTCTATTCCATACAGTTTTACAGTATAACAGGGAACATACTCCTTTACCAAATATGATGCGGCAGAAGCATTTGATTCGTCAAACGAAGCCGAATTATTGGAGCCAACAACATAATACACAATGTCGCTCGTATAATTCTTCTTGTTTTTATAAACCACACAACCGTTTTCTATTTCAAATTCTGAACTATTGTCGTTTCCGACACTCAGTTCATAGGAATAAGGAACTAATAAAGTTCCCAAACCGCTCCTGTTTGCAATAAGATATTTGTCTCCGCACTTGATCTTTTTTCCATCCCATTCCCAAACGGTGGCGTTGCTTGAAAATTTAAGGTCTGTGCCTAAATACACGGTTTCTCCGTTTTGTTGCATGGTGATAAAGAACCCCGCCTCGGACTTTCCTGCAAGTTTCAGTTTCGCGCCTGTTATGCGGTAGCCTACCGGCAACTCGGTTTTTCCGTCCGAAAGCTTTATCGACGTAGGAGACTCAGCATAATACGTATCGCTGCCAAGCGCGAACCACGACTGCCCGGCAGCATTCTGCGCCGAGATATGCTTTGCAGCCGCAAAGTCGCCAGCCACGCCGTCGCTAACCGCGTCCTGCTGATAAAGCACGTTGTTTGCCGTTGCATCCTTTACATTCTGGTAGTCGTAGCTGTAATATGTGCTGCCGTCCTTGGTGTTCTTTTTAATCTCGCCCAAGTCGAACTTGTCTATAAGGAAAGGCACTTCACAAAAGCTCACAGCCTCCTGCAAATTGCCGGGAGACACTGTTGCCGTAAAGTCGTCCGTAGTGAAAAACACCTCAAAAGACTTTATCGTTACAGCATACAAGCCGTTTGTTGAACGCGACAGGAGAAAATACAGGCGGTTTCCCATGTCGTTCTTTCCTTTCGACTGACGCGCTATGGTATATTCCTTCTTGTCGCCGCCTGTCATAGTGGTTGCGCCTGCATCGTTCTTTGCAACCGACATTGCGCTGCTTTCATCAAACGCACTGTTGGTTTCATAAAACGCCTTGTCCATAGTCGCAAATGGGAAACCGCCAAATGTCGCGCCGTCCATATTGTTCTGCAAGGTCATATTGTAGCCTGTGAACCTATAACCTTTCGGCAAGGTAACAACCATATACGAATCGTGCGTTGAGCCGCCGCTCAAGATCAAAGCGTCCCCATTTTCGGACAGGTTCAAATTGGCAGCAGGGATTTTCAGTTCACCTGCATCAGTAAGGTCGGCATCGTCTGCCACAGTTATCGACAACGGAAGCTGATTGTGCTTCCATAGGGAGTTCCAGCCCCGCTGAAAGCCCGTCTCCGTGCTGCTTGTCAGTGCCGCAATCAATTTCCCTGTTTGTGGTGTAACGAACACATTTTGCGCGTTTGCCCCGGCAAACGCAAAGAGGAAAGCAGCCGCCGTCAGCATCTGCCTTCCCCTCATCATCAGTTTGTCAGTTCTCATTAAAAATATCATTGTTTAGTTATCTTGTGGACTGCAATAAATGTGTTTGTTCCATGGCAATGTCTCGCTTTATTTAGCCTTGCACTCAAAACACGGTGCAAAACTATTAACCGCAAGCCTTGTGATGTATGTCATGAGCCTGTTTTCTGTTGTCATATCCCAAAATTTCTCTGTTATGCATTTTTGCCCTTACACTTTCAAATGGTAAAAACTGTTTATATAACAAGACTGTATTATTGCCTAAAATCCTTGTAAACCAAAACTATTTATTACTTTTGCACAAGCTGAAATGTGCTGAACAATAAAAAATATCAGCCACGCATCATAACCAAAGTAAATGGGCAATCATACTAACATATTCCTGTTGCGTAACTTTCTTTTGCGCGAAGTTTCTTTCATAGGACGGCAACGTCTCATGACACTCATTTTCTACGAATCAATACTTGTCGTGGGGCTTGTTTTCAACATCACAGGCTTGACCGGGCTTGACAATCCGCTGTTTTTAAGGACAAACGCCCTGTTCCTGCTTTCAGTCGTCGCGTTGTTCGTTCTGTATGTGTGCCAGACTATATCTCTCAAGGCCTGCCTGTATGCAACCACCCTCACATCCCACCTGTTTCTTTCGGCGGAGACTATTGTGTTTGTCAGCGACGGTTCCGACTTCACCGACCACATTGCGTTTGCAAACATAATACTACTTGCCCTCAACAGCCTCTATTCCACCATGTCCTACCTTAAATGGAATTCCTACCTCCTTGGCGGCATCACGTCCGCCGTATGCGTGTATTCCATGTGCCAGATGAAGAGCGGTGAGCCGTTGCGCGATTTCTTCCTGCTCATTCTCGTCTCATTCATCATGATGTCGTTCTGCGGCGAAAGGCTTGTAGCCAATTCGGCACTGCTTAACAGCGAAAACGTGAAATTCCGGCGCGACGAGCAGGAGCTTCTTTTCCTTTTCCGAATGAAAAGACCGCAGATGAGGGCGTACATCCACCTTGGCAGAAAGACCTATTCGCCCATAATCGTCGAAAGGCTGTTCAACGAGCTAAGTCCCGAAACCACGAGAAACATTATTGCGAACGTGCTGTC
>CAVCON010000063.1:0-7137 GCA_963603805.1 Oscillospiraceae bacterium | reverse complement strand
CTGTCGTACGCCAACGAATCAAAGTCCATACTCAAAAAACTGAAAAAGTCGCTCCCGAGCCTCACGCCGTCGGAGCGTGAAATATGTATGCTTATCATACAGGGCAAAAAGCAGGGTGAGATATGCAAGTTGCTCAACAAGAGCAAAACCAACATAAACACGCAGCGCGTACATATACGCAAAAAACTTTCACTCCTCCCGCAGGACAACCTGTACGAAGCCCTCAAACGGTGCATCGGGCAACAGTAGGGATAAGTGCAAAATCCGCAACAAACAATCATCCAATTAATTTTCACCATCGTAGGGGCGCATGGCATGCGCCTTGAATTGCGCCGATTTTGCCTTATATTTGTGATGCCTTGCGTTTGTTGCGATGCGGTTCATGCGGTGGCGTACAGGGCGTATGCCATACGCCCCTACATATATACTGTAACCGATTATCATATATTTGCATCGTTCGGCAATTGGCGCAAAACCATAATCGCCCATTCTTTTCCAAACACCCCGAAAACTACATCGGATGTAGAAAAAACCATGTCCTATGTAGGAAAAATTATATCAGACATAATTCAAACTACATCAGACCTTTTTTCGCTTACCTGCAACACACTGATAACCATAAAGTTATAAGGTAAATCTATATTACACTTTACTTACTGGTTTTCAATTAGTTAAACAATAACGGTTCGTATGTGGCGCAAAGCGCATACGAACCGTTATCTTTTCAAGCGTAACCGCCTATGAAATGCCGTTACTTTGTCTCGTTGTCATAAGCCTCAGGAAGCCACACACGATAACGCTCGCCGTGTTTCCATGAGTTTCCCGCCGATGCGAAGTCGCAGAAATCCACCTCCACAGGCTTGCCGTAGTCTATATAGTCAACGCCGAGAATTACGGGGATTTTGAAGCTCAGCCACGCCCATTCGGGGGCTGCCGACGGCTTCACATCGACAATTCCGTTATTGTTGGGTATGTTCACAACCTCGTCAATGTCGCCACTGTTGAAGCGGCTGTCGCGTGCAAGCACTATCGGCCCTCGCACAATGGCATCGCAATCGTTTTTCTTAACAAGCCGCGCCGGCATATCAAACTTGATTTTCACCACATCGCCGGCGTTCCATTTGCGGCTGATTGCCATATAGCCTTTCTCAACAGTCCCTTCCGCCTTTGCGCCGTTCACGCTAACCTGCGTGCCTTTTCCCCACGAGGGGATGCGCAAGCGCAGGGCAAATTCTGCGGAAGCCTTGGGATTTACCTTGATTTCCATCTCATCGTTGCGCGGATAGTCGCCGCTCTGCACAAGAGCCACGTCGCCAGTCTTGCCGCCGATGGAAACAACAGCCTCCGACGGCATATAGAAATTAACGTCCACCTTGCCGTCGCCCACATTATATATTGTCTGCGGAATGGTGGCAAACCCACGAGGGCCGTTGGCGTTGCAGCAATTTATCGGCAAGCCGCACTGTTCTTCACCCTTTGTGCGCTCACCCTCGAGCGGGGTGTATTTGTCTATCTGCGAAGCGTCATCCTTTAGCGAGGCGAACAGGGCATTATATATTGCCTGTTCCATAAGGTCGGCATAACGTGCATCGCCGCTTATGAGCAGCATACGGCGCAAGAGGTTGAGCCACGTAACCGTTACACAGGTCTCGTTTTCGTATATCGCCGGACGTGTCTGCACGCGCTCGCCGCCATACCAGCACTCCCTTGCGCTTCCTGAGCCGGTTATGTTTATCTCCTGCGCAATTATCATGTCCACAGCCTTACCAACACCGTCAAGAAGCCTCTGGTCTCCGTTCACACGGTACAAATCGAGCATTCCCTGAAGGCACGACATCATTTCATAGGCTTTCTGTCCGTTTGAATAGTTGTACCACGAGCCCTCGTGGGGGAAGCGGTTTGCCATAGGTATTCCCTGCAAGGTTTTCGACAATATCTGCGGACCTTTTGGGGATTCTATCTCCTTGGCGATGCTTTCGGAGAGTTGCAGGTGTTTTTTGTTGCCTGTTATGTTGTAGAGTTTCACCACGGCATTGAGTATCGACGCGCTCGGCATACCGCGATAGTTGCCGGTCTCAACAAGTGAGAGGTTCTTCTCCTTGAGCTGCGCCGTAAGGAAGTCCAACTGCCGGCAAGCCGCCGCAACAGCCTTCTTGTCCTTCGAGATGTCATACCACGAAAGCAGTCCGAGGATGACGTACTTGCGCCCCCAGATGTCCCACTCCTTTAGCTGCCTTTCGGGAGAGTAGTTTCCGATGTATCCGCTCTTTTCTTGGAGTTTCATCAGGTCTTCCGCCGATTTTTTGATGCGTTCGTACAAAGCCGCGTCGTGGTTGTATTCATAAAGTGCGCACGCGCCCAACGCCCATTTTCCCCAAAACTCCGACTGCCATGCCGATGCCTCCTTTTTTGTGGCGAACACGTCCACAAGCATCTTCACGTCCTCCTTCATGATGCGCTCCGAGACAACGCGGTCTATAATCATGCCCGGATGCCCGGCAATCTTCACGTTTTTCACAACAGGAGTTTTAGTTGCCGCTTGGGCATTCATCCCTGCTGCAAGCGCAAGCGCGGCGGCGAATATAATTCTCGTTTTCATTTTTCGGTTATTTATGTCTGTTTGTCATTGCAATGGTCGTTAATACGCCTCGCGGTACTTTGCCTCCTCGCCGTCTTCGAGCATACTGAGATAGGAAGCGTAGCGCGAGTGCGCCACCCTGCCCTCCTCCAAAGCCTTTTTCACGGCACAGCCCGGCTCGCCGGTATGCGTGCAGTTGCCAAAGCGGCATTCCCTGCCAATGCTGAAAAGCTCGCGGAAGTAGTGGCTCACCTCCTCACGCCTCATGTTGAAAGTTCCGAAGCCCTTTATGCCCGGCACGTCAATAACCGCCCCACCCTGCGGCAGGAAATACATGCGGCTGTCGGTTGTGGTGTGCATACCAGTGAGGTGGCTTTCCGAAATCTCCGAGGTGCGCGCCCCCGCACCGGGAACAATGGCGTTGACAAGCGTTGACTTTCCCGTGCCGGAGTTTCCGGCGATGAGCGTAACCTTGTCCTTCAAAACTTCAAGCACATTGGCGGGTGCACCATTGAGGGCGCAGAATTTCACCGTGCGGTAGCCGATGTCCTCGTACAGAGCCGCGAGGGCGTTCATTCTTTCGGTTTCCTGCGGAGTGTATATGTCGGTTTTGCTGAAAGCCAGCACCACATCCACGCCATAGGCTTCCGCCGAGGCGATGAAGCGGTCGATGAAAGTGGTAAGCGTTTCCGGGCGCGCTACGGTTACAAAAAGCAAAACCATGTCGATGTTCGCGCCGAGAATTTGGCTCTGCTTTGAAAGGTTTGTTGCCTTGCGTATTATGTAGTTCTTCCTGTCCTCCAGCCCTACAATCATGCCTCCACCTTCGGGCGACACGGTTATCTCCACCCTGTCGCCCACAGCCACGGGGTTGGTGGTGCGGATGCCCTTGAGGCGGAACTTGCCGCGCACAGTGCATTCCACATCGCCACCATCGACCGTGCGCACAAGGCAGGAGCTTCCGGCGGTGCGGATAACCGTTCCCTGCATAAGCTCAGACGGTCATTATTTCCTTGTTCTTTATTGCAAGAAGTTCGTCAACCTGCTTTATGTATTTGTCGTGCACTTTCTGCAAAGTCTGCTCCGCATCCTTTTCGTTGTCCTCGCTCACTCCGTCCTTTACCGACTTTTTGAGTTTTTCTATGGCCTCGCGGCGCACATTGCGTATGCTCACCTTGGCTGTCTCGCCCTCCTTGTTGCATTGCTTTGCAAGCTCCTTGCGGCGTTCCTCCGTGAGTGGCGGGATTGTGAGGCGTATTATCTCGCCGTTGTTGTCGGGCATAATGCCGACATTCGAGTTAATTATAGCCTTTTCAATGGGGCGCATCATGCTCTTGTCCCACGGTTTTATTGCTATGGTGCGTGCATCGGGCGTGGTGATTGCCGAAACTTGGTTGAGGGGCATCATGGTGCCGTAGCTCTCCACCCTAACCTCGTCAAGGATTTCAACATTTGCCTTTCCGGCGCGTATCCGCGCCAAAGTCTCCTCAAGATGCTTTACAGCCTGAGACATCTTTTTCTCGCTGTCGTTGAGACATTGCTTAACATCAAACATTATATCAGGATTTTTCAATTTAACTTATTTGCAAACTTACGGAAAGTTTTTCAATTACGCATGAACATTTTGCGGTTAAGTCCCTTTTTACAGGCAACGGCAAGCCGCGCCGCAGGTGTCAGTCGCCCACCTTCACGGTTCTGCCTCCGTCCGTATCCTCTGAAATCTCCACCCTCACGGTCTCGTCGGGCAGCAGCGGCTCTACAAGTTCGGGCCATTCCAAAAAGTTAATTCCGCCGCCGTAAAAGTAATCCTCATAGCCAAGGTCGTAAACTTCCTCTATCCTCTTTATGCGGTAGAAATCAAAATGGAATATGCTTATCCCGGAAGTCTCGCTTTTGTACTCGTTCACTATGGCAAACGACGGAGATGTAACTTCCTCCTCCACTCCGAGCTTGCGGCACACGGCGCGTATGAACGTGGTTTTGCCGGCTCCCATCTTGCCGTAAAAGGCAAATATTCTGCAGTCGCCCATGTGTTCCACAAACTGCGCGGCAGCCGCATCAATGCTGTTCAAATCGGGTATTCTTATTTCCATTTCCTGTTTCGTTTATTGTTTTCGCGCCCTGCTTCAGCGGCGTTTGGGGCGGAGGGTTACAAAAGGCACTATCATCTCCTCCATCGATATGCCGCCGTGCTGGAACGTGTTGGTGTAGTATCGTGCGTAATGGTTGAAATCGTTGGGATAGGCGAAAAACCTGCTGCCTGTGGCAAAGATGTAGGAAGTCGAAAGGTTTGGCGAAGGCAGTCCCGCATCTGACGGTCGGCGCACGTCGAAAACCTCCTTGCCGTTGTACTTGAGGTTTTTCCCGAGTTTGTAACGCAGGTTTGTGTTCACCTCCCTGTCGCCAATCACCTTTGAGGGCTGCCCCACGCGGATGCTTCCGTGGTCGGTGGTAACGACAACAGTGAAGCCCCTGTCGGAAAGTTTCTCGAAAAGTTCCTTCATCGCGCTGTGTCTGAACCACGAGAGCGTTATGCTGCGGTATGCAGCCTCATCTGCGGCAAGTTCCCTGACTGTTTTCTGCTCGGTGCGGGCGTGGGAAAGGATGTCGATGAAATTAACCACCAGCACGTTCAAGTCGTTCCTTTCGAGCTGCGAAAACTGCGAGAGCAATTTGTCCGCCGCCTGCGAATCGTTTGCCTTGCTATAAGAAAAGCTGTTCTTGCGGCGGAACCTCGCAAGCTGCGTGGCAATAAGTTCTTTCTCCTTAAGGTTCTTTCCCTCGTCCTCACTCTCATCCACCCAAAGTCCGGGGAATATCTCCTCAATCTGCAAGGGCATGAGACCTGCGAAAATGGCATTGCGGGCATACTGCGTGGCTGTGGGCAGGATGCTGAAGTAAAGTTCCTCGTCCGCCGAGAACAGTCCGGCGATGTCGCGGCTCAAAATCCGCCACTGGTCATATCTGAGGTTGTCGAACACTATCATGAACACCTTTTCGCCCCTGTCCAAAAGCGGGAACACCCTTTTACGGAACAGGTCGTTGCTCATCATGGGGCGTTTGTCGGGATTGCCTATCCACGACATATAGTTCTTCCTGACGAACTTGGCGAACGCCACATCCGCCTCCTCTTTCTGCATTCGCAGCACCTCGTCCATCGCCCCGCCGGTGTCTTGCAGTTCAAGCTCCCAATACACAAGTTTGCGGTAAACCTCCATCCAGTCGTCGGGCGACATGGAGTCGCTTATCTGTGCGCTTATCCTGCCAAACTCCTGCCGATAGCCGGTGAGCGTAACCTCGTCAACAATCTCGCGCTTGTGTATGTTCTTTTTCAGTGCGAGCAATATCTGATTCGGGTTCACGGGCTTTATCAAGTAATCTGCAATCTTCTGCCCCACGGCCTGGTTCATGATATTCTCCTCCTCGCTCTTCGTAACCATCACCACGGGAGTGGCGGGAAGTGCCTCCTTTATGCGCGTCAGCACCTCAAGTCCGCTAAGCCCCGGCATATTCTCGTCGAGCATTATAAGGTCGTAGCCGCCGCGCTCGCACATCTCCAGCGCGTCCACGCCGTTTGTCGCCGTGTCCACGCTGTAGCCCTTGTTCTCAAGAAAGATTATGTGGGCGCGCAGCAGGTCTATTTCATCGTCCACCCAAAGTAGTTTGCCGTTTTGCATTGACAGGTATATTTCTGTGTGCGAATATAGCGATTTTTGGCGGGACTTCACCCTTTGCCGTCTGGTTAATTTTCCGCAAACGCAAAAACTCACGCAGATTTCACATATTTTAGGAGTGCATAGGCATACTCCCGCCCGCCAAGTTCTTTATGCAATATTGGGCATATATTATTTCCTATTCGTAATTCTTTATTTGGGCTGCCAATAGACTGTCTGTTTCCGAATTTCTTGTTAAAAACGGATAGTCTTGATAGAACACATCTGGGTCAACAGTGTCTGACTGATTGTCCATTATCCATGATGATGCAATGTAATCAAACATATTATACCACGCCGCTTTTTGGTTTTCCTTTGAAAGCTTCCCTACTGCCTTTGCAATCCCATTTATTTTATCAGGGTATTTGCGCAGCATAAGGGCCAGCCCTTCAGAAAAGGCTTCATCGTACTGTTCATCAGTATGGTACAAGCAATGTCTTACCACCAAAGCAAAATCCTGTTCCTCTGAATGTTCCTGTTCAAAAAAGTCCCCATCAATTATTCTTTTAAGGAAAAGACTGTCCTCCGACACCTTTTCCACCTCACTCACGTTGGCAGCAACGGAATGGTTTTCCAATTCCGTTTCTTCCGGCACGGCTTCATTTTTGTGATTATGGAATATTGAAAATATCACCATCAAAGCCAATAGAATTGAAAAACAAGCTGCAATCTTGTATATCATTATTTTTTTGCCATTCATTATAGTCTTTAGTTAATATGTTAAACAACTTATGCAAAGTTAATCCGATGCAATGACAAAACCTGTCGCTTACAAAAATTATTTCAAGAGCAAAGGAAACCGCCAGTCGCAACACGGTTTGCCGCACCCGCCTTAAAAGACATAAT
>CAVCON010000062.1:4887-12443 GCA_963603805.1 Oscillospiraceae bacterium | reverse complement strand
AAATATGGGTGCTTGGGAGGGAACAGTTGCAGTTCCTTGCCCGGATTGAAGCGGAAAATCTGCTGCTTTGCGGCTTCGGTGCAGTTGTCGCCCTTTTGCATGGACAATGTAGGGTCAGAAAGCGGATATTTGCCCTTTCTGACCTGTACGGCGGTGCAACGGCAGTTCCACCCATTAGGCGGCATATACTTGCCCCAGAACGGGTCAGACGGCGGCAGCGTCGTGCCGTGCAGTATGGCGTGATCCTCACGCACGCGGTCGTCCTGAGCCGTGCGGTATTGCAGGTCGTATTTGTCCCCGTCGGCTTCAATCTGGTGCCAGCGTGAAGCCATTAGCGAAGCACCGACGGCGTGGTTATATTCAGCATACAGGTAATTATGATTATACCGCTTGTTTACATTCTCAACATCGTGCCGGAATGTCTCAAAAGGCTTTATTTCGCCCTTGTCCGTAAGCAGGGACAGACCCACTTCCCGGAGAGTGTGAAACGCCTTGAAGCCGGAGAAGATGAAAGCGTTATTTTCAAGAGCGTAGCGCAGCACTTCCGGCACTTCAACCGGTAGCCCTGCATCAATACCTGTTTTAAGCACGCGGAGCGTCTCGGCAATCATTTTGCGGGCTTCGGACGTGTTCAGCATGGACGCGTCAAACTTCCCAGCCTTATAGACCATGCCGGCAGCGTCAAAGAAAGCCGTGTCGTCAAAATCGGGGCGCGTGTCGCCTTCTGCGAGGCGCAGGAGGTCATCGCTATACAAGTCGCCCAAAGCGCGGTTAAACGCACGATATGAGCCCCGCAGCCCTGCATCAGGTGCGGGGCTTAGTCGAAAAAACGGTCAGGCTGTGTCTTTGCTTCACGGGCACCTGTAATCTGCACACCGTATTTGTCCGTGAAGTATTCCGGTGGAATTTCGTAATACTCCAACAGCAGGCGTTCAATTTCTCGCTGTTCAGCCGGTGTGTATGAGGCAGCGTTGTTCCACTGGAAGCGCAAGCCCTGCACAGGGAAGCCGTGGCGCACCATGAGCGGCAACAGACGCCCATTAACGACATTCGCCACCATTGCGGCATCACTTTCCGTTACACGCTCAAAAATTTCAAGGTGCACCTCTGACTGTGAGAGCGAGGACCCCGAATCAATGGTCATTGTCTGCATCAGCACCGCTTTGGAAAGTTCCGAGTTGCAACGGTCCACACGCTTGTCATAGACATTGTAGGCATCGCCCCTGCTGCTTTCCTTGATTTCTATGTCCGTGCCTTCCGGAAACAGCGACCAGAACGCTGCGCCCATATTCTGGAGTGCTTCCTCAATCCGTCTGCGCTCGCTTTCGTCCGGGCTTGAAGTGTGTGCAATACGCATAGGCTGCCCGAAAATTTCTCCGAACATATCCCAGAAAGCCAACATATTCTTTTTTGATATGCAGGAGGGGCAGCACTTCAACAGCAGACCAAGGTCACGACCCTTTCCGACCGGCACAACCCAGTTGGCAAAGTCCCCGTCCGTGTAAGATATGCCGTTGTGCCAGTCGTCGCCCGGCGACCTTACCACGACGCCATATTCAGGCACAACGTGCTTGCGCGGCACAAGGTCCACGCCGTCAAAACGCATAATGCCTTCCTCGTCGTGTATAATGTCCCCAAGCTGTATGAGGGTCGGACCCCAAAAGCGGCTGTCGAGGCAAAGGTCCATGAAGTCCGTAAACCATTCCTGCTGCAACAGTGTGGTGGCTTCGGTGTTCTCCTTGCCGTCCTTTCCAACAAGACGGAAGTCCTTTTGAAGCGTCTTGCCTTTGCGCTGCCCGATACAGCCGGACAAGTGAGCATCCAGAACGGCATCGGCATAAATGTCATAAAGCCGGCAACGGTTGGGGTTCTCGTAGTCAATAGCCATCTGGTGAGCACTGCGCCAGTCTGCAATGTCCTTTTTGGTAAGGGTGTCGGTCTGCTGGAGCAGCTGAGCCGTAACCTTGAGCCCCTGCTTGCTTGACGCCTTACGCGCCAATGTCATTATTTCAGACCTTGTGGGGCGGTCGAACCAGTCCCGTATGTTTGTAATGAGGTTTGCCATTATTCAAAATGTTAAGTTAAACGTATGTTTCCGGAAGCGTCCAGGCGCAGAGTGTCGGCGGAGGACAATCGCAGGGCAGGTGCCACGACGGTAAGGGTAACGGTCTTGTAGTACCGTGTGCCGCCTGTCGGAATGACATGCACCCGCTGAGTCCCCGGTTCTTTTGGCACAATGCGCCCGTCCGGCTCTATGCCGGCAGCCGTTCCGTCGGTCTGGTAAATGATATTTTGCAGTGCGGAGAGCGGCAGCACCTTTGCCGCAATATATCGTGGCACAGGGTTCCCGACAGTTACAGGCGCAGGCGTTTCCACACGCAGACCGGAGGGAACGGGCAGCGCCACTTGTTCCGCGCGGTCCGCCACACTTTCAATCCGCTGGCGTGTCTGTTCAGTCAGCACCCTTTCCGCCTGTGTTTCCACGGCGGCAGCCTGTGCGTTTTCGGCGGCTGTGTTTGCCTGTTCTGTGGCGGTCTTTGCCTTCTGCGTTTCGGTGTTGCAGTCCTTGACCGCCTTGTCTGAAATGTCGGCAAGTCTCTGCCCCTGTTCCAATATCCTTTTGGTCGCTTCGGAGGCTTTCCGTGCCGCTTCATTGGCTTGTGATGCTGCGTCCGTTGCCGGCTTTTGGAGTAACTCTATTTGCGCAGGGGTGAAATCCTCAAAAGTGAATGGGTCGCCCTGGGCACCTTTGAGTTTCTCCAGCTGTTCAGGTGTGAAGTCCTCATAAGTGAACGGAAGCCCACGGGTGTAGGCAGCCAATGCGTCGCACTCTATTACGCCCTCCGTGTCTGTGGCGAGGTGCCACAGCTGTATATTGATTTTTTCGGGATAATAGACGTTTTGGAGACCGTCCGGCATAAGGTCGTTAATCAGGCACAAATGCAGTTCCCGGCACAGCTCACCCTCGCAAAGTCCGTGGTTCTTGAAAATGACCAGGAGCGCATCACCGTCGGGCGTGCAGTTCTCATATTTTCCGCCTGTGCGTGAGGCTGTGAACTTGTGCCCGTGCCTGGTCTGATATTCAAGCGAGAAGTCCACGTCTGGCAATGCGACAATATCCCCGGAAGCATTGCGGAAACGCTCACGGAGAACAAAGTCGCTTTTGTAGTTTATATGTCTTGCCTGTGCCATTATGTCAGTCTTAAATTACCTTCCGCATCGAGGCGCAGCGCATCGCCTGCAATGCGCAGACGTGGCGGCACGACCTCAATGCTGATTGATTTATAAACGGAAGTGTTACCGGTTGCCACTGCATATATGCGGGCGGTTCCTTGCTCCAATGGTATGATTTCCCCGTCGGGAGTTACCCTTGCGGCTGAATTTTCGGAATAAAAGAAAATGGAGCCAAGCCCGAAGCGAGGGAACAGGGCGGCATCAATGTGCGGACGCATTGTGTTGGTAAGTGTTACCGAACCGGGGCACCGCCGAATGTCAATGCGCAGCGGTGCAGCGAGGTTTTGGGACGACAGCGAAGCCACCAGCGACTCCACCAGGGCGCGTGCGGCTTCTGACTTCTGCAACTCCGCGGCGGCTTTTTCCACGGCGGAGTCCACCCCTGCAAGCCGCTGGTCAATGTCCTGCTGTATTTCTGGCAGGTTGGTGTTTATGAAAAGTTCGAGCGCGTCGCGGACATTTCCGCAGCACTGCACCAAATCATAAAAGAGGGAGCCAACCTGTGCGGCTGATACCGTCTTTGCCTGTACCGCATCACGAATGGCGGCGGCACGTTCTGCCAGGGCTTCGGTATCAAGCGGCTGCAAAGGTATGGGTGTAAGATTTTCCATTATAATGAGTATTAAAATTATGCGAATATGTCGTCGAACGGATTTTGAAAAATACGTGTAAGGTGTATTTCCGTGTTCTCTTTTGGCGGTCGCCCTGCGATGGCATCTGCAATGGCTTCCTCCATAGGGTCCACCTGTATTGCATCGGCAGGCTGTTCCGTCGTGATGTTTGACGGAGTGTCGCTGTACCGCCTGACGGCTGTGCCTGTTGCAATAAGCAGCCTTAGGTAGTCGGTGCGGTCAATGTCTGTTGCCGGAGAAATACCGCGCACATCGTATGTTTCACGTATTGCAGGGGCTACAATGTCCGCAGCATCGTAAGCCAGAACCTGCCCGTCCGTCAGTTTGTCGGTCAGGGATATGCCGTTGCGCCTTACAAATGCGAACACCCCGGCAGCGGAGCCGAGGGCGACGATTGCAAGGTCAAGAAGTGTTTGGCGGTCCTTTACTGTTATTTCCATATCTATGAAATTGTAATTACGCCGGTGTCGGCAACGTTTATTGCCGAGACATCAAGCCCTATGTTACGCAGCATCTTTTTAGTGTTTCCCGGCCAGAACGGGTCGCGATTGGCGGCCAGCATGGCGGGCGCATCTGCACCGAGCAGGGGCATTTCCTTGAAGTCCCCAGGTGCGGAAAGGAGGACAATTTCGGCAATGAAGCCGGAAGCCTCTGCAACGACGGCAGCGTGCTGATGAACGAGCAGGTCCGCCGTTTCCGTATCTGTCTGAAGTCCTAAAATTTTCATTGCTTTATTTTCGTGTTCTCGTAATCGGATTTGTTGAATGGCTTTGCCGGGGTTGCCGAGCTTGTTGTTGGACTGATAACCCCGACTGCGGCACTTGGCCCAACTGTTGCCGTTGTGGTGTGTACATGGCTATTGTATTTGCTTATAAGGTCATTAACCGTGTCTTTTAACTCATTGAGTTTGTCTGTAAGTTTCTGTATAACGACCAGGCCGTCAAGTTTGCCGCCGTTGAAAATAATATCCTCCTTGTTGATGTGCACCGACATCTTGGAAGTGTTCACACGCAAGCCGTCAGCATCAACCACGGCGGAAGTTTCCCCGATAACCAGTTCCGCGGACTCTATCTTGTCCGTTGCAAGCACGACCCCTGCGGCACCGTCGGCCACGAAGCCCACAACCACATAAGCCCCTTTTTCAGGGTAAATGACCAGACCGAAGTCCGACCCCTGGTTGGCTTGCAGATTGACACCAAGGAGCGGCGCCCCTTCATTTATCGGTGTGCAGTCCACGGTACGGGCTTCCTTGTCTATTTCGTCCACGGTGCACACAAGGGCGACCGTTTCCCCGTCCTGTTGTGCAAGTTGTCTTATAGCGTCCCTTATACTGCTCATAATCCTGATAATTTAGCCGACACGCAGTCCGAGGGTTATTTCCTGACGGAAACCGCCGTCGCCGTATTTAATCACATTCTTTTTAACCTGATACACACCCATTTTTACGCCGTCTATGACAATGCCGGCTGCATCGAGACAATCAACGAGAGTATGCCCGAAAGTGGTGAACGAGCCGGTCAGTCCGTCGCGTTTAAGTCGCTTGATTTCCTGCTGCGCCCATGCTTTCAGTTCGCTTTCCGTCTTGTTGTATGTGTGCAGTGTCCTGTATTCTCCGTCAGCGTCGCCGGCTTCCACCTTAATTTTTTTGTTGTCCGGCATGAGGCTAACTGCCTTAATGCGCAGGCGCATATTTTCAGCCTTCTGCTGTTGCAGGCTTTGGTCAGAAATGATGTTAAGCCCGGTTTTGAATACCTGCGAGGGCTTTGTGTCCCTTTCAAAGAGAACACCGCAGTACAGCACCGGTTCCCCGTCCTCATAGCGGAAAAACGAGCGGACGCCCTGTTCCGCCAGTTTCCCAAGCAAGGCGGCCACGGTGTCAGCCGTTACCCTGTAAGCTCCAAGCGACTGCTCGCCCATGATGTTAAGGCGGTAGCTGATACCCTGGTCTTTCAGCAGGGTTTCAAGTGTAACAGAGCGGTAAGCCTTCTTTTGTGCCGGCATCTGTTTCAGTTTGAACATGTCGTCCTCGCAGGTTATTACTATGGGCGTTTTGAAGCCCACATCCCTGACATAGCCGATAAATGCCGTTTGCAGGTTGTCGTCATACCCCAATGAAATAGTAACCGTGTCCCCACGCTTGACCGGTATTTCGTCCGCGCCGTCCCATTTCACTTTTTTAGGCATAGTGATTTTTGCTTCTGTCGTAAGCTTATCCATGTCGCGGGTTATCTCCACGGCATTGGCGAAGTCAAACGACCACGAGCGGTCGCCCTTAATCTCTATTTTTGCGCATAGTCGAAACATCGGTTAAACAGCGTTTAATTGGTCTTTAATAGTCATAGCGGTTGGGCTTCATGCACCCTGTGCGTATCGGGTTATGCGTGTCTGTGGAGCCGTCCTCGGACACATATACAGGAAGATCGGGCGAAGCCTTGGACGCCTGAACATCACGCAGCCATTTAATGGCATCGTTGTAGAGACATTCGCGGCGTTCATGTCCCATGTTCTGCGGCAGACGATGAACCATTAGCCACAGGGATATATTAACGGCGCACTGCACGACCATAGGGTTGCGGCATTCCCCGACTGCGGAGAAAATGCGGTCAGTGTCATAGCGGTGGCGCAAGTATGAGGATATCTGTTCCACCGCAGCCGTTTCCGCAGAAAGGCGTATGTCCTCATTCTGCGTTATCTGCTCAAACTCGTACTGGTCGCATACAGGGCGGTAATCGTCAACGGTCAGAAACATGGGAGGAGGTGTTAGAGGGTTTCGCTTCATAAATGGCGATTTGCCGTGCCTTTTCCGCCGTGAAGCCCGGAGCAAAACGGTGCTGCTTTATCAGCTGTTTAATCCCCTGCATTGATACGCAGACCGGGCGGCCGTTATGTACGAGCACAAGGAACTTTTTGCCGTAGAGTTCCGCGGATTTTTTTGCTTGTCTGATAGCCCTTTTCTTGCGTAGGTCAAACAGACAGGCGCGTAAGTAGTCAATAATTACCATGATACATTTTTTGCATTTGTCCTCCTGCCGAAAGAGGGGTTAAATGATTTTGCGCGGGTGTCGCGTTGCAGCACCCAAATTGCGCCCTCGTCGGCATCGGGGGCGTCATCGTGTCCGCGCATACCTTTTTCAAAAGCCAGAGTCTGGTCAATGCCGGCAAGCATGTCCGGGTCGTCCCGTTGTGTCTCGTCGTACACGACAAAACCGCGTTCCCATAACGGGCTGATTGCTTCCACTCGCTGGAACTTGTCCGGCTTCTTGCGCTTGTCGCCTGTAATCGGCAACTGGTAGCCGCGCAGTTCGCCTTCACGGCGGAACTCGTCAAGTATGGTGTCCTGCATGAAATTGGCTTCCATATACCAGCGGACGGAAATGCCCTGCTCCCTGGTCCATTCGTACAGGTCATAACACCACCGAACCATTTCGGCAACAGAGGACTGGCGGACAAAGGCGCGGAGGTGGTAAAGCGTTGTGCCGGCTTTTCCCCAGAGTTTCGCAGCCTTGTAGTCGTTCTTGATAGAGCCTTTGAAAGAGGGGTCAATGTACAGGACAATTTCCGAGAACTTGGACCATGCAGGACGCTTTCCCCAGCGGATCCACTCGTTGCGGAAAATGGCGCCTTCAATTATCGGGTTGTTCATGTATTCCTTTTGAAAGGCACGATAACCCGCCACGTTCTCAATGCCCT
>CAVCON010000062.1:0-4877 GCA_963603805.1 Oscillospiraceae bacterium | reverse complement strand
TGTCGCACCACTTTGCCAGCACTGAATTTTTGGCAATGAGGTTGCCAACCATGATGAAGCGTCCGCGTCCGCCGTCAAGAGTTCCGAACAATGCGGAGCGCACCCAGTCAAAAAGTTTGGTGACGCGTGCCGGGCTTTCTACCAGCTCGTCATCGTCGAGGTCGTCAATGACGACATAATCCGGACGGTGTGAGCGGTAGCGCAGACCACGTGGCGACTGCCCGCGGCCACGGGCGAAAAATGCCACTTCCGAGCGTGTGACAAATTCGCCCTCTTCCCAAGTACCCACGTTATACTGTTCCCCGAAATCGTGGATATAGCGCTGGTTATACTGCAATTCAGCCTGAATGTCGCCCAGCAGCGTCTTTGCGTTGTCCTCACTTTTGCCGACCAGCACCATGACATTTATTTCGCGGTGTTCCTGGGCCATTAGCCACATGGGAACAAATACGTCCATGTTGGTAGATTTGGCAGCGCCGCGGTGCCACTGGAAAGCCGCTTTAAGGTTCCTGTCCTTCAAAATCTTGTTGGCTGCGGACACGTGGAACGGGGCGCACGGTGTCGCTTTCCCTGTTTCCGGGTTTACGGTCCAGTGCGGAAAGTAGTAATCGACAAAAGCGGCATAATCCGTGCGCAGGTGTCTGATACGTGCAAGGCGTTGCGCCTGTGTCTCGTTTATGTTTACGGCAGTCGCCGCCTGTACGGTTTCGCAGTGCTGCTTCCACCGTTCCTGTGCCTTTATTATTTCCGCTTTCGTTGCCATGTGCTAAAAAGTTTTTTGCAGCTGTTCACTGATGAACAGGTCGTGATATTTGTTGATTGTCTGTATCAGTTCGGGCGTGACATTCGGGTCGAAACTCATACGGTATTGCAGCCATTTGCTGAAAGCCATGAACACCTCTATAACGTCCACGACGGAAGTCTTTTTATCAAGCCTTTCAATGGTTGCGGAAAACTTCACGAGCTTGTCCGCAGCGGCCGCCGTCTTTTCCGGGCTTGGTTCGTTCACGAGGTCCTCGACAAGCACGTCGATACTTTTCAAAATCTTGTTTACGAGTTCCGGGCGTGTTATGTTCGCTGCGGAACGTGCAGCCTGCCAGCCCCCGTCGTTCACCCACTTTGTTATTGTCTGTGCGGACACTCCGACCTTTTCGGCAATGACCTTTTGGGGCTCGCCCTGCATAAAGAGCAGACGCGCGTGTTCACGCATCTTTTCAAGTTCTTTTTTAGTAGCCATTCATATCAAAAACAGTTTTTAAGATGTATAGCGCACCCATTGTGGGCACGCTTTCCGGGTGCAAAATTGGCTCAAAAAAGTGCCGCAGTAAAAAAGAGTGTAAAACTTTTACACTCTTTTTGTTAGCGTTGCAAACTATCCGCAATTTTGCGCTGCTTAAACACATCGCGGAGTAGAGCAGCCCGGTAGCTCGCGAGGTTCATTCCCTCGAGGTCGTGTGGTTCAAATCCCACCTCCGCAACAACGATCAGATAAGGTAATAAGATTGACTAACGAAGCCGGCGCACCGAGCGCACACCACCCTCCACACCATTGCGGCGTTACGCGTGCCCGGCTTTATTTTTTAGACGAATGAAAGAAGTAATCATATCCACCGAAGCCGTCAACAGTTACGGCACGCGCATACTTACGGCGGGCATAGACCTGGAGCAGTACAAGCGCAACCCGGTACTCCTCTGGATGCACCGTAGGAGCTATCAGGACACCGCCGGACCCATTGGCCGCATCGAGAACCTGAGGCGGGAGGGGGACAAGCTTATCGGCACCCCTGTATTTGACGCAAACGACCCTTTTGCCAAGCAGGTAGAGAGCAAGTGGGAAAACGGATTTTTGCGCATGGCTTCCGCAGGGCTTGAACCTCAGGAGGTGAGCGACGACCCGGCTTTGGTGTTTGACGGGCAGACCCGTGCCACGGTTACGCGCTCCAAGCTTGTAGAGGTCAGCATCGTGGACATTGGCAGCAATGACGAAGCCCTGCAACTCTATCAGGCCGGCAAGCTGCTGACGCTTGCGGCAGGCGAGGAACACCCGGCCCTGCCTATCTTGAAATTAAACACCGACCCCGAACAGAGCAAGGGCGAGGACAATAACAAACAAATAAAAAACAAAATGAACAAGGAAATTTTAACCCTGCTCGGTCTGCCAGAAACGGCAACCGAGGAGCAGGCGGTGGCTTCGGTTCGCTTGCTCAAAAACAAAGCCGACCGGGCGGAGGCTATCCAGCTGGCGGCCGTAACTTCGGCGGTTGATGCGGCCATAGCAGAAAAGCGAATTATGGCGGAGACACGCGACCACTTCATAGCGTTGGGCAAGTCCGCAGGTCTGGAGCAGCTGACGGCCACGTTGAAGCTTATGGCCCCACAGAAGAAGCCCACCGAAGTAATCAATCTTGGCAAGGAGAGCGCCGCCGGAAGTGGCGCACAGCCCAAGGAGTATGCAAAGCTCAGTGAAGTGCCTGAAAAGGAACTTTTGAACTTGCGCAAGGACGACCCGGCAAAGTATGCCGAACTTTTCAAGGCAGAGTATGGGGTCGAGTGCCCGGAACTCAAAGACTAACGGAACAATAACAATTATTAAAACGAGAAACAATGAACGCGAAAAGCAATTTTCTTAAAAAAGTGATGTGCGCCCTGTTTGCTATTGTGGGCGCGGTAGCTTTTAACAGTGCTTCCGGTGCGGTGCTTGCCGCTGCGGCAGGCTTGCCGGCCGGAATAGGAGTCGTGGCCGGCAATGCCGTTGCCCTTGTCGCCGGACAGCTTGCCCCGGCAGGTGCGATGCGTGCCGGTGTCCTTACAGAAATCTGGACGGCAGAGATGATCAAGACATTCCGCACTGCGCCTGAGGCGTTGGGCTGGATGCAGCGTATCAGAGCCTATAACCAGTATGTGGAAAATGACGTTATCCACTTCACGGAAATGGGAGGCGACCCTAATGTGCTTGTGAACAATACAAGTTATCCGCTTGCCATTACTACCCTTACAGACGCGGACAAACCTATTTCCCTTGACAAATTCGACACGGAGGCAACGCCTGTAACCGATGATGAACTCCACGCTATCAGTTATGACAAAATGGCGAGTGTCCAGGAGCGCCACCGTGATGCGCTGCGTGAGAAGATAGCGCAGAAAGCAATCCACGCAATAGCCCCGGACGCAAACAAGGAGGGTGCGCCTGTAATCAAGACCACCGGAGCGAGCGACGGCACGCGCCTGAAAATGACATACAACGACCTCCTGTCTCTCAAACGAGCGTTTGACAAAATGGGCATACCTCAGAAAGACCGTATTTTGGTGCTTTGCAGCGACCACGTTAATGACCTGCTGGAGACCGAGCAGAAGTTCAAGGAGCATTACAACATCAACCAGACAGAGGGCAAGATTTGCCGCATGTACGGCTTTGACATCTACGAGTATGACGGCACGCCTTACTACACCATGAGCACAGGCAAAAAGAAAGCCTGGGGCGCAACTGTTGCAACAGGCGACGCCCGCGCTTCCGTGGCGTTCTATGCCGGTCGCATGATGAAGGCATACGGTTCCACAAGCTTCTACCACAGCGACTCCAAGAACGACCCTCTCTACCACCGCAACCTTGTGAACTTCCGCCAGTGGGGCATCTGTCTGCCATTGACTGACACCAAGAGCCGTGCGGCAATCGTGAGCGCACCGGTAGCCTAACCGTAAAACCGTATGGAAAAGCAGAAGTTAAAATATCTGGTGATCCACTGCACCGCCACCCCTGAGGGCAGGGACGTGAGTGCCGCCGACATCAGGCGCATGCACACGAGCCCGAAGCCACAGGGGCGAGGCTGGCGGCAGGTCGGTTATACGGACTTGTTCAGGCTTGACGGTACCCGTGAGCGGCTTGTTGAGAACAATGAGGACGCATTTGTTGACCCTTGGGAAATCACCAACGGCGCAGCAGGCTATAACAGCGTAAGCAGGCATATAGTGTATGCCGGAGGCTGCGACAGGCAGATGAAGCCCAAGGACACCAGGACAGCGGCACAGCGCAAGGCAATGGCCGAGTATGTGCTTGACTTCCACAAGCGCCACCCCGATGTAAAAATCATAGGGCACCGGGACCTTAGCCCGGACAAGAACCATAACGGAAAGATAGAACCCAGCGAGTGGATGAAAGACTGCCCCAGCTTTGAAGTGTCGGAGTGGTTGCAATCCATAGGCATAAAACAGTAGAAACGTGAATGAGCGGCGAAGTAATCACTATCATAGTATCGGCGCTTGTAGCGGCGGTAGCCGGCCCGTTAGGGTCGTGGATAGGAAGAAAAGTTGAGCGTGCAAAGTACGAGGTCGAAGTCGGCAAGCTCCGTGCGGAGCTGAAAGACAAAATCGCCGAAGTGAAAAGCCATGAGCTTGAAAATGTGCGCAAGGCTTCCGACATCCTGATGCAGTCGATAGTACCGCCGCTCAGAAGCGAAATAGCCAAATTAAGGAATGATGTACAACGGCTTAATACCGCGTTGGAACGTATTTGGGGCTGTCCTCATGTTGAGCGCTGCCCTGTTAAATACGAGCTGCTCCTCCCAACGTCAAGTGCTGAAAAGCAACAGACAGGAAACGCAGATCGAGGAGACGACAACCCGGCAGGAGGAGACGCAGACCAAACAGGAGCAAGAGCAGACCCATGAGGAAGCCGGCGAGGCAGTAACGGTTACTGAGATTGTAATCTACGATACCGAAGCCCCGGCAAATCCTCAGACTGGGGAACACCCTGTTAAGGGCAGAGTCAGGCAGTGGACTGACCGCACCGGCACCAGCCGCAAGGTAACGACATACCGAGCCGAGGAGAACACCGAAACAGAGGAAACCAAGGTTTACAATGGCGGTGAACTGTCCGAGGC
>CAVCON010000061.1:0-12479 GCA_963603805.1 Oscillospiraceae bacterium | reverse complement strand
ATTTGATGTAGGAAAAACTACATAGGACGTAGAAAAAATTATGTCTGATATAATTCAAATTACATCAGACCTTTTTTTGCCGTTTGCAAGCCTCTGAAAAACAGAAACTTACAAAACCTATCAAAATTCGGACAACATTCTTAAAATCAACTGTTTGTGAAAAACGACGGAGTTTGCGGCGGATGGCAGCAGGGGTGGGCAAAAACGTTGTTGCCTTATGGGGACTGTGCTTGGCGGCGCACGGTCTTTTCCAAACGAAAATGGCAAAAACATGACGCGGAACACGCCGTTTACTACAAAAGGGAACGTTTGCCATGCCTAATGTGCAAAAACACGGGCTGCGATGTAGCTTTTTTTAATGATTATTATTACCTTTGCAGCCACTAAAAGCTGGTTTTTACAATAATAAATAATTAATTAATATACTGTACAATGAACTTCACCATGCTTGTAACGGCCGCCCTTACGGGTTTGTTGTTCGTGCCTTTGGTGGTAACGATAGCTGTGCTTATCGCCCCGAGGTCGTACAACGCCCAGAAGGAGGAGCCTTACGAATGCGGTATTCCCACACGCGGAAGGACCTGGATGCAGTTTCGCATTGGCTACTACCTTTACGCCATCCTTTTCCTTATGTTTGACGTGGAGACCATGTTCCTGTTTCCGTGGGCGGTAGTGCTCCGCACACTCGGAGGAGTGGGGATTGCCAGCGTATTGTTTTTCTTGTTCATCTTGGTATTAGGCTTGGCTTACGCCTGGCGGAAAGGAGCGTTGGAATGGAAATAAAGAAACGTGCCAAAATCAAGTCCGTGCCTTACAAGGATTTCAAGGACAACGAGACTTACGAGAAATTAGTTGCAGAGCTTAACGCCGGAGGCGTGAATGTTCTGGTGAAACCGCTGGACGACCTCATAGACTGGGGGCGCAGCAACTCTTTGTGGCCGCTGACTTTCGCCACAAGCTGCTGCGGCATTGAGTTTATGGCGGTGTGCGCCGCGCGCTACGACATTGCCCGCTTTGGCTTTGAGGTAACGCGCAACAGTCCCCGCCAGGCCGACGTGATACTCGTGTGCGGCACCATAACCACCAAGATGGCCCCGGTGCTGAAGCGTCTTTACGACGAAATGGCCGACCCGAAGTACGTGGTTGCCATAGGCGGCTGCTCCATTTCGGGCGGTCCGTTCACAAAGAGCTATCATGTGGTGCAGGGCGTGGACCAGGTTATTCCCGTTGACGTTTACGTGCCGGGATGCCCGCCGCGCCCCGAAAGTTTCCTCTACGGAATGATGCAGCTGCAGCGCATCGTGAAAGTTGAGAACTTCTTCGGAACAACCAACCGCAAACAAAAAAGACCAAAGGAGGACAAGGCATGAAACTTGACATAAGAACTGTAGAGCCTTCGCAACTGAAGGCGGAACTGCTTCGCCTGCGCGATGCGGAGAAAATGGACTTCCTCGAAAACCTCATCGGTATGGACTGGGGCGAAGAGGGCGGTCTCGGCGTGGTTTACATGCTTTACTCCACCGCAACCGGCAAGCGCGAGAACCTGCGCTGCTCCACCACCGACCGCGTGAACCCCGTGCTTCCCACGGCGAGCGACCTTTGGGACATTGCCAACATTTACGAGCGCGAGGTTTACGACTTCTACGGAATAATATTCGCCGGACACCCGGATATGCGCCGCATTTACCTGCGCGAGGACTGGGTGGGCTATCCCATGCGCAAGGATGACGACCCGATAAAGGAAAATCCGTTCGACGCGAAAAACATGACCAACGAGCCGCTTGCCGACACCACCAAGGAGTATGAGCTACAGCCCGACGGAACACTGAAAGCCAAGGACAATGTGATTTTCGATGAGGACGACTATGTTGTCAACATTGGCCCGCAGCATCCTTCAACCCACGGCGTGCTGCATTTCCGTGTGGCTTTGAACGGCGAGCTTATAAAGAGGATTGACCCGGTGCTTGGCTACATTCACCGTGGGGTGGAGAAGCTGAACGAGTCGATGACCTATCCGCAGACTCTCGCCCTGACTGACCGTCTTGACTATATATCGGCACAACAGAGCCGCCATGCACTTTGCGCCTGCATAGAACAGGCAATGGGCGTGGAGGTGAGCGACCGCGTGAAGGTTATCCGCACCATAATGGACGAACTTCAGCGTATCGACTCCCACCTGCTGTTCTTCGGCTGCCTTTGCCAGGACTTGGGGGCTACGACAGCATTCCTTTACGCTTTCCGCGACCGCGAGAAGATACTCGACATTTTCGAGGAAACGTGCGGAGGCCGCCTGATCATAAACTACAACATGATTGGCGGTGTGCAGTATGACCTGCACCCCAACTTCCAGAAGCGCGTGAAGGACTTCATAGTATTGATGCGCAAGAACATCCAGGAATACTATGACATTTTCGCCGACAACGTGATAGCCCACAACCGCCTTGACGGGGTGGGAACGCTCACAAAGGAGCAGGTTATATCCTACGGTTGCACCGGCGGCAGCGGACGTGCCGCAGGCTGGAGCAACGATGTGCGCAAGCTCGAACCCTATGGGGCTTACGACCGCGTGAACTTCAACGAGATTGTGCTTGAGGACGGCGACAGTTATGCACGCCTCATTGTGCGTCTGCGCGAAATTCTCGAAAGCCTGTCGATTATAGAGCAGCTTATAGACAACATTCCCGAGGGGAACTACCGTGAGAAGATGAAACCCATTATCAAGGTGCCCGAGGGCACGTATTACAATGCGGTTGAGGCTTCGCGTGGACGCTTCGGCGTGTTCCTTGAGAGCCACGGCGACAAGTCGCCCTACCGTCTGCACTACCGCGCAACGGGCTTGCCGCTTGTTGCTATAATGGACGAGGCTTGCCGTGGGGAGAAAATCGCCGACCTTATATCAATCGGAGGTACACTCGACTATGTGGTGCCCGACATCGACCGCTAACATGTTAAACCATACAAAACGGATATGTTTGACTTTAGTATAATAACAAACTGGTTTGACGGACTCTTGCGCTCGGTGCTTCCCGCATGGGGGGCTATCCTTGTGGAGTGCGTCGCCGTGGCGTTGATTGTGATAACTCTCTACGCTCTTTTTGCGATATTCCTTATTTATTTTGAACGCAAAATCTGCGCATTCTTCCAGTGCCGCATCGGGCCTAACCGTGTTGGCAAATGGGGACTTTTGCAGGTGTTCTCCGATGTGTTCAAAATGCTTACAAAGGAAATCATATTCCTAAAGAACACCGACCGCGTGGCTTACATGATTGCCCCGGTGCTGGTGATTCTTGCCTCGTTCCTCACATTCTCCTGCATTCCCTGGAACAAGGGGGCGCAGGTGCTCGACTTCAATGTGGGCGTGTTCTTTTTCCTTGCAGCCTCTTCGATAGGCATAGTCGGCATTCTTCTCGCCGGCATCGGAAGCCGGAACAAGTATTCGCTCATCGGCGCGATGCGTGCCGGGGCGCAGATTATAAGCTACGAACTTTCGATTGGCATGACAATGCTCACGATGATAGCCCTTACAGGCACGATGCAGTTCTCCGGGATTGTGGAGGGTCAGGCTGACTGTTGGAACATTGTCAAGGGTCATGTGCCCGCCGTCATTGCTTTCATAATCTATCTTATTGCCGGCAATGCCGAGTGTAACCGTGGTCCGTTTGACCAGCCGGAGGCTGAGAGCGAACTTACCGCCGGCTACCACACCGAGTATTCGGGAATGAACTTCGGTTTCTATTATCTGGCTGAATACCTCAACCTGTTTATTTGCGCGTGCATAGCCGCAACGATTTTCCTCGGCGGCTGGATGCCCTTGCACATCGGCGTTGAAGGTTTTGACAGCGTGATGGACATGATTCCCGGAGTGGTTTGGTTTGTTGCCAAGGCTGTGTTCGTTACGTTCCTGCTTATGTGGGAACGTTGGACATTCCCGCGTCTGCGCATTGACCAGTTGCTCAATCTGGAATGGAAATACCTAATCCCCATTTCAATGGCAAACCTCGTGCTTATGGCACTGGTGTCGCAGTTGGGACTTCATTTTTAATTTCAATAACGATTTAAGATGATGCAAAAAAGAAGTTATATAGGAGGTATCGTTTGGGGCGTAAAGACTCTCTGCGTGGGCTTGAAGACCACCATGAGGGAGCTTTTCACCAAGAAAATCACGGAGCAATATCCTGAGAACCGCAATGAACTCAAGATGTTCGACCGTTTTCGCGGCAGCCTGACAATGCCTCATAATGAAAACAACGAACACAAGTGTGTGGCCTGCCACCTTTGCGAAATGGCTTGTCCCAACGGTTCGATACAAGTAATCCACGAAATGGTGGAAACTCCCGACGGAAAGAAAAAGCGTGTCCTCAAGGAGTATAACTATAATCTCGGTTGCTGTATGTTCTGCATGCTTTGCGTGAACGCCTGTCCTCACGACGCTATCACTTTTGACCAGAGCTTTGAGAATGCCGTGTTCGACCGCAGCAAACTCATCCTGCGCCTTAACCATGAGGGAAGCAAGGTGGCGGAAAAAGCTGCACCTGTCCGCCCGGCGGCCGCAGCAAAGCCCGCAGCGCAGCCGGACGCCAGCAAGCAGCAACCCGAAGCCAACAGCTAAAAAATAAAGATCATGAATGCTGAATCAATAATATTTTACATTCTTGCCTTCGCGATACTCGCTTTTTCCGTTCTCACGGTTACAACAAAGCGCATTATCCGTTCGGCAATGTTTTTGTTCTTCACCCTTTTGGGTACGGCGGGATTGTACTTCCTCTTGGGGTACTCATTCCTCGGTTCTGTACAGGTGATGGTTTATGCCGGCGGTATCGTGGTGCTTTTCGTGTTCTCAATACTGCTTACGAGCGCACAAAACGAGAAACTGGAGCAGTTCAAGCTCGGCAAGTTGTTTGCGGCGGCCGTAACGAGCCTTCTCGGGGCGGCTATCGTGCTTTTCATAATCATTACCCACAACTTCAAGGACGCTATAACCAACCTTGTGCCTGACGAAAACACAACGTCAATCGCCACTATCGGACAAAATATGCTCTCGTTCGACAAATATGGCTACGTGCTGCCTTTCGAGGCAGTCAGCATCCTGCTTTTGGCGTGCATCGTAGGCGGACTGGTAATTGCCCGTAAAAGATAATAAGGAGGAATAAAATGGTACATTTGGAATACTTTCTCATCCTTTCGGCCATAATGCTTTTCATCGGCATTTACGGCTTTCTGACAAGACGCAGCACACTGGCGGTGCTTATCTCGGTGGAGCTTATGCTCAACGCTTCCGACATCAATTTCGCCGTGTTCAACCGTCTGCTCTATCCCGCAGGACACGAAGGCTACTTCTTCGCCCTGTTCTCTATCGCTATTTCGGCTGCCGAAACTGCCGTGGCAATTGCAATTATGATTGCAATCTACCGCAATGTGCGCAGCATACAGCTCAATCATATCAAAACCTTGAAATGGTAGTAAATAATTTGAAAGCATATTAATATTCCCATGGATTACTCATATACATTCCTGATTTTATTACTGCCGTTTCTGTCGTTCCTGTTCCTCGGTCTGCTCGGAAAATTCCTGAGCCACCGCACGGCGGGACTTGTGGGAACTTTGACACTCACGGTGGTTGCAGCCCTCTGCTACTACACGGCTTACCTGTTCTTCACAACGCCGCGCACCCCGGAAGGACTCTACCAGACAGTTACCGCGTTCAATTTCCCGTGGCTGCCGTTCTTTGTGAACGGTCTCACGTTTGACATAGGTTTCCTGATAGACCCGATTTCTGCGATGATGCTCGTTGTGGTGGGCACGGTCTCCCTTGCGGTGCACATTTATTCTTTCGGATATATGCACGGCGAAAGAGGTTTCCAGCGTTTTTACGCATATTTGAGCCTGTTCACCATGTCGATGCTCGGACTTGTGGTTGCCACAAACATCTTCCAGATGTATTTGTTCTGGGAGCTTGTGGGTGTTTCCTCATACCTGCTCATCGGTTTCTATTACACGCAGCCGGCGGCTATCGCCGCTTCAAAGAAAGCGTTTATAGTAACCCGCTTTGCCGACCTTGGCTTCCTCATCGGCATTCTTATCTACGGATATTATTGCCAGACATTCAGCTTTGACTTTGTTGGCAATGCCGACAAGATTGCCGCAGGTGCGTTCATGCTTCCTTCTGCATTGCTGCTTATGTTCGTGGGCGGTGCCGGCAAGAGTGCCATGTTCCCGCTCCACATTTGGTTGCCCGATGCAATGGAAGGCCCTACGCCTGTCAGTGCACTTATTCACGCGGCGACAATGGTTGTTGCCGGTGTGTTCCAGGTGGCGCGTATGTATCCGCTTTGGATAACCTACGCTCCCGAGGCTTTGCATATTGTGGCTTACGTTGGCGCGTTCACCGCTTTCTATGCAGCTGCCGTTGCTTGCGCACAGTCTGACATCAAGCGTGTTCTCGCTTTCTCCACAATTTCCCAGATTGCCTTTATGATGGTGGCTCTCGGAGTTTGCACAGAATACGTTACCGGTCATGAACATCCGGGAAGTGTAGGCTATATGGCTGCAATGTTCCATTTGTTTACCCACGCAATGTTCAAGGCTTGCCTCTTCCTTTGCGCCGGTGCCATTATCCATGTGGTTCACAGCAATGAAATGTCGGCTATGGGCGGTATGCGCAAGTATATGCCCCTTACGCACATCACCTTCCTTATTTCCTGCCTTGCCATATCGGGCATCCCGCCGTTCTCCGGCTTCTTCTCAAAAGACGAGATACTTGCCGGGTGCTTCGCGTTCAGCCCGGTGATGGGTTGGATAATGACAGTGATTGCCGCGATGACCGCGTTCTATATGTTCCGCCTCTACTACGGCATATTCTGGGGAACGGAGAACAAGGAACTTCACGGCGAGCTTCATATGCACGAGGCTCCGAAAGTAATGACTTGGCCTTTGATATTCCTTGCCCTTGTAACCTGTGTGGCTGGATTTATTCCGTTCGGTCATCTTGTGAGTGCCGACGGTATGTCGTATGACATCCATCTTAATTGGACTGTGGCAGGTACGAGCATTGTGATAGCAGTAGCTTCCATCGCTCTTGCAACCTTTATATACAAGGGCGAGAAACAGCCGGTGGCTGTGGCTCTCGCTTCACGCTTCTCCTCGCTCCACAAATGGGCTTACCATCGTTTCTATATAGACGAGGTTTATCAGTTTGTAACCCACCGTATCATTTTCGCGTGCATATCAAAACCGTTTGCATGGTTGGACAACCACGTTGTTGACGGCATTCTCAACGGTCTCGCCTCGGGTTCACACCGTGTGAGCTATCTCATTCGCGGATTCCAGAGCGGCGAGATACAGCAGTATGCCTACGTGTTCCTTGCAGGGGCGTTGGTTCTCGTGTTGCTATTAATACTTTAACCCGATAAAACGTAAAAACAGATATGTTTCCATTACATTTATTTATAATAATACCGCTTTTGATGCTTCTCTTCCTTTGGCTCGCCAAGGGTGTGAACGCAGTAAGGGGTGTTATGGTGGCAGGTTCAAGTGCGCTGCTTGTCAGCTCAATCACCCTTGTGGTGATGTACCTCAACGCCCGCAGTGCCGGTGCAACTGAGGAGATGCTCTTCACAATGGACTACACTTGGTTTGCGCCGCTCCACATAAACTACAGTGTGGGCGTTGACGGCATATCGGTGGCAATGCTCCTGCTGTCGTCAATCATAGTGTTTACCGGTACTTTCGCATCGTGGCGTCTGAAACCACTCACAAAGGAATACTTCCTTTGGTTCACACTTCTTTCGCTTGGAGTGTTCGGGTTCTTCGTTTCGATAGACTTGTTCATGATGTTCATGTTCTACGAAATCGCGCTTATCCCCATGTACCTTCTCATAGGCTATTGGGGTACGGGCCACAAGGAATATTCGGCAATGAAGCTCACGCTGATGCTTATGGGTGCTTCTGCACTCCTTATGTGCGGCATTTTCGGTATATTCTACGGTGCGGGCGGTCAGACATTCAATGTTCTCGACCTTGCCAACCATACAAATGGCGCACACGCAATTCCAATAGGGCAGCAGTACATTTGGTTCCCGCTTACGTTTGTGGGCTTCGGTGTGCTTGGCGCAATGTTCCCGTTCCACACTTGGAGTCCCGACGGTCATGCCTCCGCGCCCACCGCAGTTTCAATGCTTCATGCCGGAGTGCTTATGAAACTTGGAGGGTACGGCTGTTTCCGCATCGCCATGTTCCTCATGCCCGAGGCGGCGCAGACGCTTGGCTGGATATTCCTTATAGTAATAGGCATCGGCGTTGTTTACGGTGCGTTCTCCGCTTGTGTCCAGACCGACTTGAAGTATATTAACGCTTACTCTTCGGTTTCCCACTGCGGCCTTGTGCTTTTCGCCATTCTTATGATAAACCGCACGGCGGCAACAGGCGCAGTGCTCCAGATGCTGTCCCACGGTTTGCTTACGGCATTGTTCTTCGCCTGCATCGGCATGATTTACCACCGTGCTCACACCCGCGATGTGCGCGAGTTGAGCGGACTTATACGTATTATGCCTTTCATCTGCGTATGCTTCGTGATAGCAGGTCTCGGAAACCTTGGTCTCCCCGGCTTCAGCGGATTTGTGGCTGAGATGACAATCTTTGTTGGCTCGTTCCAGCAGGCCGACACCCTTCACCGTGTTCTCACAATCCTTGCCACTACGAGCATTGTGATTACCGCCGTGTTCATATTGCGCATGGTGGGCAAGGTGATGTACGGCGTTTGCACCAACGAGGCACACCTCAAGCTCCACGATGCGTCATGGGACGAGAAGATTGCCATAGCAACCCTTGTGGTTTGCATTGCAGGTCTCGGTTTCGCTCCCCTTTGGATGAGCGATATGATAAGCAACAGCGTTGAGCCTATCGTGAACCACATTCAGTCGGCCACCACGCAATTAACATCAGTAACATCATTCTTGATTCCGTAAAGACATGGACTACACTCAATTTCTTTATATGCACGAGGAACTCGCCCTGTTGGCGGTTATTGTCATAATGTTCATCTACGACCTTGTGGTGTGTTCAGACCGCAAGGGCGGCAAGCCTGTGCTCAACACGGCTGTCCCCATTGTGCTTATGGCCGTTCTCACTGTTGTCAATGCAGTTCCTTGCGGAGGCACAGCCGAGGCTTTCGGCGGAATGTACCAGTACACCCCGATGATGACCATAATGAAAACAGTGCTGAACATTGGTACGCTTATAGTTTTCCTCATGGCAAACTCCTATTTGCGTCGCGATGAGAACCACGTGAAGCAGGGGGAATTCTACATCCTCACGCTCTCCACGCTGCTCGGTATGTATCTGATGATTTCCGCAGGACACTTCATAATGTTCTTCATCGGTTTGGAGCTTGCTTCCGTGCCTATGACGGCACTTGTTGCGTTCGACAAATGGCGTTCTACTTCGGCTGAAGCTGGAGCGAAATACATCCTCGTGGCTTTGTTCTCAAGCTCACTCTTGCTCTACGGCATTTCCATGATTTATGGTGCTACCGGCACAATGTATTTCGATGACCTTGCCTGCAAGCTTGATGGCGGAATGCTCAACATCCTTGGTCTCGTGTTCTTCTTCACGGGCATGGGCTTCAAGATTTCCCTTGTACCGTTCCACCTTTGGACAGCCGACGTTTACGAAGGTTCGCCCACGGTTATCACGAGCTACCTGAGCGTTATTTCAAAGGGCGCGGCGGGATTTGTACTCCTCACCACACTTGTAAAAGTGTTTGTACCCATGATAAACGACTGGCAGGAAATACTCTTCTGGATTATCATCGTGTCAATAACCATAGCCAACCTCTTTGCCCTTCGTCAGAACAACATCAAGCGCTTCATGGCGTTCTCGGCAATCTCACAGGCGGGCTATCTTGTGCTTGGCGTAATCCCAGGCACAGCCCAGGGCATGACATCGCTGGTGTTCTACCTTCTCGTTTACCTTGCAGCCAACCTTGGCGCATTTGCGGTAATCAATGCGGTTGAGCAGAACAGCGGTAAGATTTGCATAAGCGAATACAACGGGCTTTACAAGACGAACCCCAAGCTCTCGTTCCTCATGACGCTGTGCTTGTTCTCGCTTGCGGGAATACCGCCGTTTGCCGGCTTCTTCTCCAAGTTCTTCGTCTTCATGGCGGCGTTCCATTCGGGCTTCCACTTGCTGGTGTTCATCGCTTTGGTCAACACAATAATCTCCCTCTACTACTATCTGATTATTGTGAAGGCAATGTACATCAATCCAAACGACAACCCTGTTGCAACTTTCCGCAGCGACAACTACACCCGCATCGCCCTTGTGCTCTGCACGGCAGGCGTGCTGCTCCTCGGCATTGCAAGTTGTGTTTACGGCACGATAGATTCGCTCAGCTATGGCATAGACATTCCCGCTCTTGCCTCAAGCTGCTGTGGAAGATAAGATGTAAATTCGCAGAGATAGAAAAACCGCAGGCATTTAATGCCTGCGGTTTTTTGTTATTTGCGGCAAGATAAAAATCAAGCGGCATTTCCCTGCGAAAGAGAAATGCCGCTTGATTTCTTTGTACTCGAAGCGGGACTTGAACCCGCACAGCCATCACTGGCCAAGGGATTTTAAGTCCCTCGTGTCTACCGATTCCACCATTCGAGCCCGATAGCGTTGCAAAGGTAACAAATTCCCACCTCCTTGCAAAGCCTTCCGTGGAAATAAATCAACTGGCAAGTTATACCACTAAGACTTACCCAACAGCTTTCTACGGTAATCTGCTCTTTATCTTGTGGCTGTCGTTCAGCAAATAGTAGGAATTTGTGTTTTTCAGCAGGACTTTTCCACAACTTGTGGAAGAATCATAATTTGTTGTTTGTCTATATCGGTGGTGTTTGGGAGGGGCGGTTATTCGGGGTAAAGTGTTAATTTTGCACCTTGAAATGTGAAATATGGTGGTAAGGGTCAATTCAAAATACCAGCTTTTGCTTTATCTCGGCATCCTCAGCACTTTCGGGCCGTTTGTGATGGATATGTACCTTTCGGCGTTCCCGATGCTAACGGGGCATTTCGCCGTGCCGTCGTCGATGGTGCAGCTCAGCCTCACTTCCTGCACTTTCGGTTTGGGCATAGGCCAGCTTGTGTTCGGCACGGTGAGCGACAGGCTTGGCAGGAAAACGCCGCTTATGTTCTCGCTCGTGATGTTCATGCTTTCCACTTTGGGCTGCATATTCTCGCCCACAATCATGGTGTTTGTGGCCTGCCGTTTTGTGCAGGGGCTTGCCGCGAGCGGGGGCATTGTGCTTTCGCGCTCCATTGCCGCTGACAAGTATGGCGGCAGGACGCTCGCCAATATGCTTGCCATTGTGGGTACGATAAACGGCGTGGCCACGGTGGCTTCGCCTGTGTGCGGCGGGATAATGACCGAGGACGCGGGGTGGAGGGGCATTTTCTGGTTTCTCTTTGCTTTCGGCTTTGTGCTTGCCGTGTGCACGCTGAAGTTTGACGAGACGCTTCCCAGGGCGAGGTGGCAAACCCTGTCGCTGCGCGATGTGGCCGGCAGGTATCTTAGGGTTGCCAAAAACAAGGCGTATGCCGGTAGCGTGGCGCAGTACGGATTTGCCATGGGGCTTTTGTTTGTGAACCTTTCGTCCGCGCCTTTCATAATGCAGCTTCACTACCATTTGTCGCCGGGGGCGTTCAGCGTGGTGTTTGCCGTGAACGCCATAGCCTTGGCGGTGTCGGCGGGCATGACCGCCAAGTTCCGCACCATGCAACAGGCTCTCGGCTTGGCGGCAAAGGGTGCGCTGCTGTTTTCCGTGCTTCTCGGCGTGGCGTTCGGCGTAGGCTGCGGATTTTTGGTTTACGAATGCCTTGTGTTCTGCATATACCTTATGATTGGCATTGCCATAACATCGTCGAACGTGCTGGCGATGGACAGCGAGCGCGGCAACGCTGGCATTGCTTCCGCCATATTGGGCGGCATGGCTTATGTGGCGGGCGGAGTGGTTGCGCCGTTTGTGGGGATAGGCGGGAACATAATGGCAAACACGGCGTTGTTCTTCATTGCCGGCTCGCTCTGCTCGTATATCCTTTGGCGGTTTTCAATGGCGCGTTTCATTGGTGGGGCAGGGGAGTAGGCGTTGCACGTATGCCATACATAGCAAATACATAAATAACGATTGATTAATGATTTGCGCCATTTGTAGGGGCGTATTGCATACGCCCTGAATTGCACGGGTTTGTAGTGTCGTTGCGGTGGTTTGCGTTGCGTTTCATGCAGTGGTGTACAGGGCATATGCCATATATGCTACAAACAGGCAAATAACAATTAATCAAAGAATTGCGCTATTTGTAGGGGCGTATTGCATACGCCCTGAATTGCGTGGGTTTGCGGTGTCGTGGCGATGGTTTGCGGTGTGGTTTATGCGGTGGAGTAAAGGGCGTATGCAATACGCCCCTACATATATACCGTTTGCAATCAAAAACAACAT
>CAVCON010000060.1:0-12541 GCA_963603805.1 Oscillospiraceae bacterium | reverse complement strand
CCTTTTCGCTATGCTTGTACAAACCTGCAACCTGCAATCTCAATTCTTCTGCGGAAAGCAGGTCAAAAGGCACAATCCTTTTTATTTGCGCGACACGTTTCACGCATGGCATGAGCGACATACCCAACTTCTTATACAACAGTTTCAGATTGAACATATCACTGCACGCTTCTTCAAACTCGACTGCCTTTTGCTCACAGCTCTTCCTTTCTTCTATGACCTTGCAGTCGTAGATGTAGCCATTGTGGAGGTTCATCCAATTTTTGTAGGATATGCCAAGAGCCTTCTCCAACCTGATAGCCAATTCCTCATTCAGATTGCGTTTGCCTTTAATGAACTCGTTTAGATGTGTTGGTTGGACACCGATAATTTGGGCAAACTCGTTTTGTTTGATACCGCGTTCCAGCAACTCCTCGCGCAAAATTTCTCCCGGATGGATTGCCTTTGCCGGAACTAACCTTTCATTTCTTGTTGCCATAATGAGTGCTGTCAATTTCAATTAATTCAACTTCTATTCCGTCTTCCGTTTCTGTAAACAGCAAGCGTTCAATCTTGCCGTTGACTATTCTCACCGAACTTCTTGGGTCATGTGCCAACTTTTCGTAATGAAGAAAGCTATACTCGGCCAATTCCATTGTCGTTTCTGTTCGGTACATGATACTTACCGCCCGTATGTAACCTTCCACAAGTTTCTTGTCCCTACACAATTTTTTATATTTGCTGTCTCTGGTCTTACCTGTTTCATACAGTTCGGATAACGCTTCATCTTTGAAAGTTATTTTCATTCAGGTGAAATGCTTTATTTGTTTGCAAAACTAACAAAAAATTCCCATATTTGGTAATCATGTTCTCAAAAAGAACTATTACACATCGTTCCTCACTCTTACGAAAACAACAAAGCCACGCCTGTTTGCGACGTGGCTTTGATATGTTGTGGCGTCTTATGCCTTGTTAATGGTTGGTGATGATCGTCTTGTATTTGAAGTCCTTCACCTTGCTGTCATCCAATGTGCCGTCAACGTACCACATTACGTGGCAGTCGTTGAACACAGCGAGTGTCTCGTCAATGGTTGTGGAGGATTTGGTCTCCCACTTGGAGCATACCACGGGACGGCCGAAACGGTAGGCAACGCTGTTGAGCCAGCCGAGTTCCGGGGAATCCTGCGAGGAGTTGTACGACACAATGTCGCTGAGCTTCCAACAGAGATAAGTGAGGTTCACGCTACCGAAACCGTGGGTGAGCATATTCCAGCCGTTGCGCTTGCCGTGCACCAAAGCGTCGATGTAGTCAAAGTCCGCGCTGAACTTGCTTGTCTGCACGTTGGGCGTTATAAACACAGGACGCTGCGGCGAAACGCTCCTTGCAGCCTCGAACAATTTGGGTACAAGGGCGAGCATCTTGGCATTGGTTGCCTGTGATGCCGTGGACGGACGGTTGTAAATCTCCCACGCCTTTATGCGCGGGTCGTCGTTGTAGGTCTTTATCACATCCGACACATAGTTGCCGAGAACCGTGGCATTGCGTGTGGCGTAGCGGTCGTCAAGGAGGGTTGGCAACACTGTCATGCCGTATTTGGCGGCAGCGTCAAGAACCTCGTTGAAACTTTCGATGAAAGCGTCCCTGCCGCCGGCGTAAGTCCTGAAGTCGAAGCGCACCTGCACACTGTTGTAAATGCCCTTAGGACCTTGGGCCTCTATGCCCTCAATGGCAGCCGCCGGAGTTGAATAGGACAAGCCTTTCAACGGTTCGTGGTTCACCATTGCCCAAGCTTTCCACGAAGGCATCTTGTTGGTGTCGCCGTCCTTCACTATATAAAGCGGTGTGTTGATGAAATTCTTGACCTCGGTCGCATCAAGCTGCGTTGAAGACACCCAGTTGACGTGCAGGGGCGAGAATTCGCTTTGCAGTTTCTGCGTGTTCATGAAAAACAGTGGGCGGTTGTATGCCGCGAAAAGGTTTTCGAGCTGTGGCAACCCGACCTCCGCGCCATCAGCCATATTGAAAGCTGTAACATCGCTGACCTGCCACAGATAGTTGGCGCAATCGGTTGCGGTGGAGTCTGCCTGCTGTGTGCCGTCAATCATTGGCGTGGCAAACATGGGCTGATTGGGGAACGTGTAGCGCACATAGCTGAACAGATATGAGAACACCGACTTGAAATCGGAGGGTTCATTGGTTGTAGTCTGCTCAAACAGACACCAGCCTGCAAAGCGGGAATCGTTATAGAACTTTTCGATTATATTTGATATGTACAACGCCATCGGGTTCTTTGAAGCCACAAGTTCGTCGCTCGTGAAGAAAATGGGAATGAGCTTTATGCCGGCATTGTTCGCCTTAACAGCCAGCGCACTTATCTTGCTGCGGTAAACCGAACCCCCTTGTGCCGTATAATCCTTGTAGCTCAGGTTCACCATCATGGTGTTGTAAGCCCCATCCGTGGAATGCTGCGTGAGCCATGCATCGGCCTCCGTCAGCGAACCGCCCTTGATGCCTTTCACAGGTACGTCGTTCATCCATTTCCAAGCGCGGCGTTTTGTCCAACGTTCCGTTATCTCCTTTCCTGGATACACAGCCTCGCTGCCTTCTTGGAAACGGAACATTTTTACATATTCAAGCTCGCGCTCGTCAATGGGGTCGCCGCCCGCATAAAGGATGTTGTGGAACATAGGCTCGTAAGCGTAGTATGCGGAACGCCCCCAACGCACCTCCCAATTGGGGTCGCAAGCGTAAAGTCCCCAGGTGTAGAAGCCGATTTTGTGCTTGGAATACTCCGAAAGGCTCATCGCCATGCCGGAACCGTTGGTGTGCGTAAGGCATTCGGTGCAAACCAGCGGACGATTGTCTATTTTCTTGAAACGGTTGATTACGTAGTTGATGTTGGTGCTATGGCTCTCCTGCATCACGTAGTCGTGGAAATTGTGCAGGTCCATTTCCTTTTCGGCTGCACGGCGCACTGCGGTGTATGAGTTTTCGGTTGCAGCAGAAATCTCCGGGTCCCAAAGTATTGAGGAAGTTATCGCCTGGGTACAGCCTTCTTCCCTGCACCATTGGGCAATCTTGCGAATCCACTCCATTTGCTTGGCGCAGTTCTCGCCCGACATTAGCGGTTCGTTCCATATATCCCACATTATGATGCGTTCGTCGCCACGGAAATAGCGAATGATTTCCCTCACCTTCTTTTCCATGTCGGCGGAGTCGGTTGCACTTGTAGGCACGTGGGTAAAGCCGAACACAGGGGCGCAGTTCATGCCGTGCTTGTCGGCAATCTTTGCATATTCCTCAACGCTCTGAATGTAATTCCAGCTTCCCGGCCACCAGCGAACCGAATTGTAGCCAATCTGTGCGGCACGCTGCAACGCCTCGTCCTGCGAAACGGCATCGCAAGGCGGTTCGGGATGATTGATGCCTATTATGGGACTATGGCGGTCAAACCACTCCTGTGCCTGTTGCTCGCTCCATATAGGGCGTTCGTTAGGATGTTGCTTTGATGAAGTGGCAAGAAAAATCCGCTTGTTCTGCGCGTTCGCCGCTCCGCAAAAGAGCATTGCGGCAAGCGCACACGCCATTATCTTTATGCTTGTATTAATCTGCATCGCTGTTTTATTTCACAAGTTTTTTCTTGTTGCCTATAATATAAACGCCCTTGGGAAGATTTTCCGCATCCTCGCCGCCGGCATCACACTTTATCAGCGTTCCGTCTGTGGTGTATATGCCCTTGTTTCCTTTACTTCCCGCATCAGCGCGCACTTTGTCTATGCCAACCAAATCGTCAACCAAATCCATTTGGTCAGTGCGGAAAGGAAGCACAGGCAAATTGTTTTCGCCATAGATGTTGCCTATAGGATAGTCGGCCCAGTTGTAATATATTGCGTATGGGCGCAAAGGACGCGTAACGGAAATCTCAAGGGTTTTGTCGTCAACAACCGTTGTGGTCGTTTCGTAGAATTTCTTGTAGGTCTTGTCCTGGAACATGAAGCCCACAGGCACGGAGTCGTTGCGCACATGGATTTTCTTGTCGAATGTTATATAAGCCTTCTTGTACTCGAAGCGGTAGCTTACAGGTTTCGGCGCATCGGCAACGACATCAAATCCGTAAGTGTTTTTAAGCGCGAGCAACGCAAGGCGGCGGCCCACCTCCTGCTTGTTCTTGGGATGGATGTCAGTTGCATTGCCCACATCCACTGCGGTAGCCATGCCAGTGCTGTCCATTTCCAGAGATGTTTTCCACTGGTCCCAGCGCAGTTTCGCCCAATTGGAACCCTCCTGGAACACCGCCGGAGTCTGGTATGCCGCAAGCTGCACTGTGTAGAATGGGAACTTGTAGCCCCAGTCCTTGCGCCAGCTCGAAATAAGGCTGTCCATAAGTGCCGTATAATAGCTGCTGCCCCAAGCGTTAGACTCTCCCTGATACCAAATCGCGCCGCGAATGGGATAGGAAATCATCGGGTGAACCATTGTGTTGTAAAGAAGTGTCGGCACTTGGAACTCATTCTTCATTCCAAGGTATTTGCTCACTGAATCGCGGTCGAAGTCATACTTTGCGCAATTGTCAAGAGTGTTCTTCAAGGCGGGAATTGTGCGTGCTGTCTCAAGGCTCACCCACGCCTCGGCGTTCGAGCCACCATAAGCGCACTGTATCAAACCAATCGGTATGTTGAGTTCCTTGTAAAGCTCGCGCCCGAAGCAATATGCCAAAGCCGAGAAGTCGGGAACGCTCGATGGCGAGCATGAAACCCAATTAGACCAGAGGTCCGTGTCGTCGGCAGGATGGTTGCTTTTGCCCGAAGCGGCAACGCTCAGCAACTTTATCATGGGATAGTTTGCGTTCTTAATCTCCTCCTGATAATTGTTCATCAAGCCCCATGAGCCTTGCACCGGCATCTGCATATTCGACTGTCCGGAGCAGAACCAAACTTCGCCGGCGTAAACAGGGTTCATTACACGGGAGTCAACAACAACGTCCCTTCCGCCTTTTTTCTCAAGCTCGTAAATGCGGATGACATATGACTTTGTGGAAGCCTCCGGCACTGTTACCTTGAAAGAGAAATTGCCGTCTTCATCTGCATATCCGTACACCCTTTGATTGTCCCAAGTTGCATTGAACATCATGTAGGCGTTGGGGGAAGCCTTTCCATTAAAATTAAACACCGACTTCTGCTGCAAAACCATTTCGTTTGCATAATATGAAGGCAGGGTTATCTTGGCACTCGCGGCAACAGCCGAAAGCGCTGCCAACATGGATATAAATATTGTCTTTTTCATGAAATTCTGATTATCGCTATATATTGTTTGGATTATTTCTTTTTGTCAAGATTTACAAGCTGCATCTCATCGGTGCGGAACGGAAGCACAGGCAGGTTGGTGTCGCCGTAGATGTTGCCTATCGGGTAGTCAGCCCAGTCGTAGCGCACGGCAGTAATCTTTCCAAGCCCTGCGCCGGTGATGCTTATTGTTGTGGGATTTTCGAGCTTGGCTTTTCCCTCCACAAACTTGTTGTTGGCGTCGCAGAGAATGAAGCCGCAAGCCACAGAGTCGTTCCTCACATGGATTTTGTTATTGAAAGTGAGTGTCGCCTTGCCCTCCGAGAAGCTGTACTTCACAGGAACTGGGGCCTCGCACACGAGATCCTTAAAGCCGTATGTCTTGTTGAGCGCGAGAAGTGCCATACGCCTTGCAACCTCTTGTTTGTTTTTGGGGTGGATGTCTTTTACGTTTCCCACATCAACGGCTGTAGCCATGCCAGTGCGCGGAAGCTCCAAAGTTTTCCACTGCGACCACCTCAAAGCCGCCCAATTGGATTCCGGCTGAACCGTTACCTGCTCCAAGAACCCTGCAAGCTGAACATAGTAGAACGGGAAATTGTAGCCCCAAAGCTTTCTCCAGCTTTCTATGAGGTTGTTCATTACCTTTGTATAATACGACTGACCCACATTGTTGCACCCCTGATACCATATAACGCCCTTTATGGGTAGCACATGGAGAGGATGAAGCATCGTGTTGTACAGCAAAGTGGGTATCTGCTGCTCGGCACGCTTGGCATACTTCTGTATCGTGTCGTTCACGAAGTTGTATTTTTCGTATTTTGCCAATTCGTCTTTCATCTCGGGCATGGTCTGCAATGTTTCAAGCCCCATCCAAGCCTCTGCGCTTGCACCGCCGTAGGCTGACTGCACAAGCCCGATGGGAACGCGCAGCCGATCGTAGAGTTCCTTTCCGAAAAGATATGCCAACGCCGAGAATTTCTCCACGTTCTTCGGCGAGCAAACCTCCCACGTTTTCCAAAGTTCGGTGTCGTCGGCGGGCTTATTCTTGTTTGCGAACATCCTGACCTGCAAAAAGCGTATCATGGGGTATTTCGCTGCATCGGCCACCTCGCGTGCATTCTCGTTTATCATTCCCCAGCCCTGCACTGGCATTTCCATATTCGACTGCCCCGAGCAAAGCCACACCTCGCCGGCATATACGTCGGAAAGCACTTTCTCTCCGTCGCCGTCGTTGAAGCTAAGCTTGTATGATTTCATCGATGCCGCAGGCACGCGGAACTTAACCGTGAAATTTCCCTGCGCATCGGTCTTGGCGTTTACAGCCTTGTTGTCCCACGAAGCCGTGAACTTAACCGTGGAGTTGGGCGATGCCTTGCCCTTGACTGTCATCAGAGCCTTTTGTTGAAGCACCATGTTGTCAGCGTAAAACGATGGCAGCACCACCTTTGAAGATGCGCCGGCAAACATCCCTGCCGCAAGTGCGGCGGTCATTATCCTGTACAGTGTTTTCATGTTCCTGTTGTTTTTAGTCCATACCGCTTATTTCACAAGCACCTTGTACGACACGCCCTTTGCGCTGACGAAATAAATTCCCGGCTCAAGCACGCTGTCGTTGTTAAGGCGCACGCCCTCATCGTTGTACAAGCTGTAAACATCTACGCCCTCAACCTTGATTACGCGGTTCACAACGGAAACCTTCACATTGTTTTCCTTCAAAATCTTTGTTACCGACACGGGAACGCCGCTTGCATCGCACACCTTCCACGCCCATACGGAATTTTCAAGACCGTAAACATTGAAGCCCGGCTGCACGCTTGCGGAGTCCGCCGCAAAGAGGTAGCGGTCGTCAGTGCCGTCGCTGTATTTTATCGCAATCTGGTTGTCTTTCAGTTCCTGAATTGTAAACGGCTTTATTGTGGTGCGGATTGTAGCCGCGTTGGGAGTGTAGTAGTTCTCTTTCCACGCGCCCGCGCTGCTTATGTAGCGGCGTGAACTGCGGTTGCGGAAATAATACGTGCCGCTGTCATCGTTTGCACCCGCCACAAGCTCCCACTCCTGCTTTGTGTTATCGGACATCTCATTCACCAAAAAGCTGTAGCCCGTTGTGGAAGCCCTGAGCGAGTTGTCCTCTATGCACATTTGCGAGTATTCGGGATACGCGCTGGCAATCTTATAATACACCTTGTTGCCGTCAGCGTCTGTTGAGGGATAGTTTTGGGCCGACAAGCGGTTCACACCGCACAATGCCAGCAAAGAAATAAGCAGAATGCCTTTATTCATGATAAAAATTTGCAAATTGGTTGAACTTGGGTACAAAGTTAATCTATTTCACACGATAAGTTGTTTCCGTGTATGTTATTTTTTGCGAACAACCGGCAAAGCCGCCGCCACACGCCTCATCTTTTTCGTTTTTTTCACACAGCAGAACGGCAAATCCGTTGTTCCCACTTCGGAGAAAGACAAAGGATGTACGCCTCAGATTTCGCAACCAAACACACGGCACACAATCATTCTGCAAATTCCACCGCCGTAGGGGCGTATGGCATACGCCCAGAATTGCGCCATTTTGCGATATTGTGGCTGCGTTTTGCGGTGCGGTTTAAGCGGTGGTATTTAGGGCGTATGCAATACGCCCCTACAAATGGCGCAAACCTTCAATCAACCACCTTTCCCGAAACACCCCGAAAACTACATCGGACGTAGGGAAAATTATGTCCGATGTAGAAAAAATTATATCAGACATAATTCAAACTACATCAGACCTTTTTTCACCCACTTGCAACACCCTGAAAAACACATGCTTGCAAGCAAATCTCATAACAAGGACAATTCTTTGAAATTCAGCAACTTACACACATTATCTCTTATTCCAAACAGAAGTTATTTAATCTGCGAGGATTCCTATTTCGGCGGCGGTGGCGAAATCCTGACCGTCGCAGGCGGAAAGGGCGGTGAAACGCACATAGCGTGCCTTTACGGGCTTGGCAAACTCCACACGCTTTTCCTTTTGGTTGTCCTCAAACTCCCCCTGCGCCACTGCTTCTCCCCACGACTTGCCGTCCGTGCTGACTTGAACCTTATAGCCTTTGATGCGTCCATTGCGGCTGTCCTGGCGCGGAAGATACGTCAGTCCTTTTATCATCTTCACGCCTCCCGCGTCCAAATCCACCCAATGCGGATGCTTTGCCACGGTTACGCTGTACATTGTATGCCAGAATGTGTCGGGATTGCCGTCAGTAAGGTGGGATATGTCGCCTTCGCCCGCCTCAACGCTGCTGGCAAAAACAACTTCGGTCGGCACGAGGTCTATTTTGGCAAAACTCTCCACAGCCTTCAATTGCGGCGACCGCGCAGCCCAAGCCTCCACTTTGCCGCCCTGGCGCAAGGCTATCGGACCTGTGTATTTTTGTGCGCGTTTGCCGTTCAGGCTGAAATACACCGTTGCCGCAGAGTCTTGCGAAAATATTGAAAGTTCACCGTTTTTCGTCCTCTCCAAAACAAGCGGAGTGTCGCCCGAAGCACTCACCGCCGCCTTGCTGTCAATGTTTCCGTTCACAGGACGGATTATAAACCCGAAAGCGTGGGGCGCGGCTTTCACCACGTCCTGCGAAAGAGGTCCGCCCTGCCCGCAGCTGTTTCCTCCGATACCTGTTACGGCGCAATCAAGGTGCAGGTAAGTGTCCCCTGCGGCAGGAAGTTGGTAAGGATGAGCCGCCGTGTCGAGAGCCTGTTCAGAATAAGCAAGAGCGGAAACGCTCATGCTGTTTTTGGCGACAAACACCGCCCCCACGCCCGAAGCGTCAGTAAGCGCACACCAGCGCACGTCCTCGTTGTTGCTCATGCTCTGTGGTTTTCCAAACGGCACGAACTGCTTCTCAACCGTGCTTTCGTACCTGCCGACGAACTGCCCTGTCTTGCGGTCGTTATAATTGTTCACCGGGCCGCGACCGTAGTATGTGTACTTGTGCATATCTTTCGGCACGCGCAGCATATAGCCGAGACGAGGAAGCACAAGCGATTGTTTGTTTGAGCTTATGGAGCTTTCAAGTTCCACGCTGCCGTCGGGATATACCGTCCACACTTGCATTGCCGTGAACTTGAAATCGTCCCCGCCAAACGGTTTTCCATTGGCAACCACACGTATTCTGCCCGAAGTGCCTCCTGTGCGCTTGTAGGCTTGGGGGGCTTGCGCCTCCACGGTGTATGAAACAACCACGCTGCCGTCCTTGCGGGTATATACGCTGTGGCGGGAGGCGCGGTGCTTGAGGTCGTTCAAGCCGTTTTCGTACCAAGAATTATAAGTCCAGTTGTCGTTGTCAAGAGGTGCGCGGAAAGCGTCCACGCATGGACCTTCGCCCGGAACTATTACGTTCTTTCCTCCGTAAACAAGCGAGCGCAGCGTGCCTTTAGCATCATCAAATTCCGCGCTGAAGCCTTTTCCGCTCACTGTTACGCCATTTGCGCTCTCAGCGAACTTAGGTGCTTCCCCCGCTGCCGCCTTGTCTATGCCCTCTCGCCGTTCGGCAGCCTTGACAAACAGTTGTTCCTCGGCCTGCACATAGCCCTTGTCTGCCCACGGCATATCCTGGGGCAACAGGAATTGTATGCGCACAAAATATTCCTTGTCGGCCTTCAGCAAAGATTTGTCAAGGCGCAGCGGCACAAGCAACTTGGTGCGTGGAGGTATCGACTTGATGTTTGCAAGAGTGCCTTTCGCCACCTCGTGTCCGTCCTCCTCGAGCGTCCACTGTATATCGTAAACCGCCGGCTCGAAATAGTTTTTGTTAAACAGCACCACCCTGCCGTTTCCCGACTTTAAATCGCGGTTCATAGCCACCGAAATGTTCTGGTAAACCTTCTTCACTTCAAAATACTGCGGTTTGGGCGAAAGATCCGCGAACATGATGCCGTCGAGACAGAAAGTGCCGTCATTGGGATAGTCGCCGAAATCACCGCCATAAGCCACGTAGCGTTTTCCTTGCGGAGTGTAGTTGTAAAGTCCGTGATCAACCCACTCCCATATAGCACCGCCGCAAAAGAAATTGGTGGATTCTATGGCGTTCCAGTAATCGACAAGGTTTCCTGTGGCATTGCCCATTGAATGTCCGTACTCCGAAATATGGAAAGGGTATTTCAGCTTCGCCTCTCCCTTAACGGCATCCCTCACCCACGCTATGGACGGATACTGATTGGAACCCATGTCAACTATCTCGTTGTTGCGCTCGTACTGAATGGGGCGGGATGTGTCGAAACCCTTAATTTCATTGTAGCAAGCCTTGAAATTCTCGCCGGGTCCCGCTTCGTTGCCCAACGACCATATAACTATCGAAGGATGGTTAACACCAGCGTGAACCATAGCCATTTCGCGTGCCACGTGTGCCGCCTTGAACTCCGCCACGTGCGACAGCGAAGCGTCCCCATAATAATAAAGGTGGGATTCCAAGTTACATTCGTCCTCCAGATATATTCCGTATTTGTCGCAAAGGTAATACCAGTAAGGATTGTCCGGGTAGTGCGAGTTGCGCACGTGGTTTATGTTGGCACGCTTCATGAGCATAATTTCCTCGAGCATCTGCTTGCGAGTAACGGCATGACCTCTTTCGGGGTTGGTCTCATGCCTGTTCACGCCTTTAAGCTTCACCGTGCGTCCGTTCACATAGAAGTATCTGCCCGCCTTGCCAAACTCGTCGTGCTTTGCGGGAGTGTCGCGTATTTCCACCTTGCGGAAACCTGTGTAAGTGGAGAATGTCTCCACCGTCCTGCCTTTGCCGTCCTTCAGTTCGCCCACAAGCACATACCTCCACGGGGCTTCGGCAGACCAATGTTTGGCGTTCGGCACAGTGAGCTGCATTTCGCACTGTTCCTTTCCGCCACGCGTAATGTCGTGAACCGTCGCCGATGCGCGTGCAGCCGGAGTTTCCGCCGCCTTGTCGCCATAAAGTTCCACAGGGTACAGTGCGCAATGCACGCTGTAACGCTTTGCGTCCTTGCGCGAAAGGTTGTCAACCGACAGCCTCACGTTTAGTGCGCCGTTTATATAGTTGCTGTCAAATTCGGGAATGGCAACCACATCGCGCACACGGACTTCCGGCACGGCGGTGAGATATACAGAACGTATTATCCCCGCCATGCGGAACATATCCTGCGTTTCGAGAAACGAGCCGTCGCTGTTGCGGTAAACCTCCACCGCTATGCGGTTCTCGCCGCCTTTCAGATATTCCGTTATGTCGAACTGCGCGAGGCAGCGCGAGTTTTTCGAGAAACCCACATAGTTTCCGTTTACCCACAGATAAAAGAACGAATCCACGCCGTCGAAGTTTACCATCACACGGCGTTTCTTCCAATTTGCCGGAACGGTGAAAGTGCGCACATACTGCCCAACCTCGTTGCGGTATTTGTATGAAGTCCAAGTTTTGGGCGGTTCGCGCATCACGCCTCCGCGCCAGTCGCCGACCGCTACCTTATGATAAAAAATCGCGCCTTGGTTCACGTAAACGGGAATGCCGTATTTGTGCGTGCCGTCCTTGCCAATCCCGGCAACGTTCCACGCCGAAGGCACTTCAATGCCGTCCCAGCCGCCGGTTGCCGCAGCGTCTTTTTCAAAGCCTTTTATTCTTTCGTCGGGGGTTGCCGACCAATGGAACTTCCAAACGCCGTCGAGCGTGAGGAAATACTCGCTGTTTTCGGGCAGCACCTTTTTGGCGGCATCCGTGTTCTGGAACGAGAAAAACCACGCATGAGGCAATTCCTTGTTCAACGACAGTTTTCCGGGCGACTGCCATTCGTCGCCAGCCGGTGCCGCCGTTTCGCCAAACATATATCCGTCAAGATGCTGCGCCGTAGCTCCCGCGCCCCATAGGGACGCACCAAGCAAAGCCGCAATAAAAAGCCTTTTTGTCATCTGTTTTCATTTTTACGGTAAAACCCAAGCAAATATAAACACAATTTGCGAAATATACGTGAGTTCGGGACAAGAGGCTCATAATATTCAGACAGGATTGCGTTGTTTGCCATATTGCCGCAAAGGTTTACGGCATGGTTTATGCGGTATTGTACATGGCGTATGCAAATATGCCCCACGGCAAGTAATTTATTGATTAATCGCATATTGTATATATGTAGGGGCGTATTGCATACGCCCTGAATTGCGCCGATTATGCAATTTGATTTGGCGGTTTGCGATGTGGCTCATGCGGTGGCATACAGGGCGTATGCAATACCCGTCATAAACGTACAAACAATAAACAATCAATAAATTGCGCCATTTGTAGGGGCG
>CAVCON010000059.1:0-12645 GCA_963603805.1 Oscillospiraceae bacterium | reverse complement strand
AGGACATAGAAAAAATTATATCAGACATAATTCAAACTACATCAGACCTTTTTTCGTCATTTGCAAATATCTGAAAAACAAAAACTTACAAAAGCAATCACAAAACCGTTAAGTTCTTAACATTCTGCCAGTTACGCTTTTCAGTCTCTTAGCGGCAAAAAAGTTCCGTTTGCCCGAAAAAAACTATCTTTGCAAATATATGTCAGGCAACAGCACCAATTCAACGGCAAGCAGTCCCCAACGCGGGGCTTACGGCAAGATTTTGAAGTACACCGGTCTTTTTGGCGGCGTACAGATGTTGCAGGTGCTTATTTCCATAGTGCGTAACAAATGCGCCGCAATTTTCATCGGGCGCGTGGGAATTGGCATTACCGACATACTGAACCGCACCACCGATATGTTCTCCGCCCTCACCAACCTCGGGCTGCCGCTTAGCGGGGTGAGGGAAATCTCGGCGCAACAAGCGTTGGAGAACCGCGAGAAAGTGCTTTCGTCAATAGCCACGATAAGGCTTTGGTGTCTGATGACGGGGCTGTTCGGAACTATTATATGTGCCCTTTTGTCAGAGCCTGTAAACAGGTATTTTTTCGCCTCCGCCCTGCCCAAAGGTTTCATAGCACTCGTCTCCCCTATCGTGTTCATGATGGCGATTTATGGGGGCGAGGTGGCAATACTCAAAGGCACGCGAAACCTCAAGCGGCTTGCATCGGTTTCCGTAATCGGTTCCGTAGTCTCGCTGTGCGCAACCGTTACGCTTTACGTTTCATTCGGCATCGACGGCATACCGTGGGCGTTGCTCTCCGGCACTCTCGCCCTGCTTGTACCGGCACTCCATACAACCCGAAAGATATTCCCATGGAACAGGGCGGTGTTCTCCGCCTCCCACCTGCATGCAGGAAAGGCTTTGCTGGCACTCGGAGTGTCATACGTGGCGGCGGGATTTGCCGGAACAGGGGCTGAAATGGCGGTAAGGGCGTTCATCGCCGGCACAAAAGGCTCGTTAGGCGACGTGGGCATATATGCTTCGGGCTTTGTGCTGTGCGTAACCTATACAAGGCTTGTTTTCGTGGCAATGGACGCGGACTATTTTCCGAGACTGTCGGCTGTGGCGGAAAACAAGACGGAAAGGGATGCCGTTGTGTCAAGGCAAATAGACGTTTGCGTGCTTATGATGGCACCGATGCTCGTGGCGTTCATTATGTTTCTGCCCATTGCCGTAAGAATATTGTACAGCCCCGAATTTATGGGGGCTGTGGGAATGTGTCTCGGGGCTGTGGGCTACCTGTTTGCAAAGGCCGTAATCGCGCCAATAGAATACATTCCGCTCGCCAAGGGAGACTCGCTGACGTATTTCATAATGGAGTTGGCATACGACATTATCTTCGTTTTGCTTGTCATTGCCGGCTATAACCAGTGGGGACTTGAGGGCGCGGGGGTGGCACTCACCGCCTCCTATCTGCTCGACCTCATAATGGTGCTTGCCATATATCGCAGGATTTACGGCTACGCCATTGCGCCAAACACCATGAAGATAATCCTTGCACAGGCTGCCATTGTGGCTGCCGCATTGGCGGCGTTTGTTTCGGACTACGGAATCATACAATATATAATAGGTGCGGCATTGCTCGCGCTCTCCGCATTTTTCAGCATAAGGAAACTTAATCTTTCATGGAAACAAATAAGACAGACATTGCGAAGCCGCACAGCGAGGAAGTGAAAGTGAGCGTGCTGATGACGGTGTTTAACGAGGAAAAGTATCTCCGCAAAAGCATCGACTCGGTACTTTCGCAACGCGAGCGGCATATAGAGCTTGTTGCCGTTGACGATGCGTCAACCGACAGCTCCCCGGAAATTCTGAAAGAATACGCGGCAAAAGACGCCAGGGTGCGCGTTTTCCGCAACAAGCAAAACATGGGGCTTGTAAAGAGCAGGATAACCGCCCTTGCACACGCCCGAGGCAAATACACGCTGATAACCGACGCTGACGACTTCATTTCCCCCGATGCCATAAGTTCCGCGCTCGAAAGCATTAGGCAAACCGGGGCGGAGGCAGCCGTGCTCGACCTGCAACTGTATTATTCCGAAAACGACATACGCCCGTACAACAGTTCGCCGATGCCGAAAACAATCAGCGGCAGCGGGGCTTTCGACTTGTGCATACAGGGAAAACTGCACGGACTTTGCGTGGAGGAAAGGAGGCTTTACGAAAAAATCCCGTTTGACGACACGTGCCGACTTTACAGCGACGACAACACGGCGCGGCTTCACTATTACATCGCAAACAAAGTGTGTTTTTGCAAGGGCATATATTATTACCGCCAGCACGCAGCAAGCGAAACCCACAAGGTATCAGTAAGGCGTTTTGACTACTTGCTCGCAAACCTAAGTCTGAAAAGGCTGATGCGGGAATTGCACGCAGGAAAAAAGAGCATGGAAATGGTGGAGACGCACCGCTGGAAAAACATTGTGGCACACTACAAGCTGCTGAAAGAACACCCCGAGGCTTTCACGGAAAGCGAAAGGCAGGAGGCATTGGGCATCATAGCCCGGAGCATAAGCGCGACAGACTTTCGGCTGATACCGGCAAAACTGAAAATGCGCCCGCCGTACTGGCCCGCGCACTCAATGAAAACTTTCATTCTTTGGCAGAAAATTTATTATGCGCTGCGTAAAATAGCCAGCAAGGGATAAAGACCGCCGCACAACCCATGTGCAATCCCCCACACCGCCGCCTGAAAAAACTTTGCCCTTTCCCGAAACTATGTTCGTGAAAGGGCAAAATCGTATGTCTTATGAAATTCGCGCTATGCGGCTTACTTTACAATCTCAAGCTCCTTGAAAACTTTCAGCAACTTGTCAACGGCAGTTTTCACCTGTTCCTTTGTGTGCGTTGCCATAAGTGCGAACCTCACCAAGGTGTCCTGCGGAGCGCACGCAGGAGGTATCACAGGATTTATGAAGACCCCTTCCTCGAAAGCGCGGCGCGTAACGAGGAATGTCTTGTCAACATCGCGCACATACAGAGGAATTATGGGAGATTCCGTAGCCCCGATCTCGAAACCGCTTTCGCGGAAAAGTTTCAAGGCGTAGTTTGTAACGTCCCACAGGTGTTCTATGCGCTCAGGCTCGTTCTGGATTATATGAAGTGCCTCCATGGCGCAAGCGGTTGCTGCGGGAGTGTCGCTGGCACTGAATATGTAAGTACGGGCATTGTGGCGCAGCCAGTTTATGGTGTATTTGTCCGATGCGATGAAGCCGCCAATCGAGGCGAGGCTCTTGCTGAAAGTGCCCATAATCAAATCAACCTCGTCGCGAAGTCCGAAATGGTCGCACACGCCCCGTCCCTGTTTCCCGAACACTCCGAGACCGTGGGCCTCGTCAACCATTACCGTGGCGTTGTACTTGTGTTTAAGACGGATTATCTCGGGAAGATTTGCAAGGTCGCCCTCCATAGAGAACACTCCGTCAACAACAATGAGTTTCACTGCTTCGGGGCGGCATTTCTTGAGCTGTTTCTCGAGATCCTCCATGTCGTTGTGCTTGTACTTTAGGCATGTTGAGAACGACAGTCTGCGACCGTCCACAATCGAAGCATGGTCTCGGTCATCGCAAATCACATAGTCGTCGCGCCCCGTGAGGCAGGAAACCACGCCGCTGTTTACGCTGAAACCTGTGGAGAAGCACAGAGCCTCGTCCTTGCCTTCAAATTCCGCCAGTTCCTTTTCAAGCTGCACGTGGAGGTCGAGCGTTCCGTTGAGAAAGCGCGAGCCGGCACAGCCGGAGCCGTATTTTTCGAGAGCCTTCATGCCCGCCGCTATCACACGCGGGTCGGATGTGAGACCTGTGTAGGCATTGCTTCCGAACATAAGCACCTTGTGGCCGCCCATGTTCACCTCGGTATCTTGCTTTCCGTCTATTTCACGGAAATAAGGATATACGCCTTTTGCCATATACTGCTGCGGCAGGTCGTATTTCTTTAATCTTTCCTGTAGTAATCCCATTATTCCTATAAGATTGTCAAGAGACAAATTCTAAAACTGTGCAAAGGTAATTATTTTTGTTAAAACGCGATGTCCCACCACTCTAAAAACGCACACACTTGGGAATTTTAGTGCGGCAAGCCGACAACCAATTGAAAAAATAGGCGTAAATTTGCAACACTATGTTGGCTAAAAAGCATATAACATTCATTATAAACCCCATATCGGGAACCCGCGACAAAAGGTTTGTAATCCGTGGCATAGAAAAGCTGCTGGACAAGGACAAGTTTGACTACAACATAGTGATGACCGAATATGCCGGACACGCACGCGAAATATCGCAACACGCAAAGGACATAAACACCGACATCGTGGTTGCCGTGGGCGGGGACGGCACTGTGAACGAAGTGGCTTCGGAGCTTGTGGGCAGCAACACCGCCCTTGCGCTGATACCGTGCGGTTCGGGCGACGGACTGGCGCGCCACCTGCAAATACCGCTCAACATCAAGGGCGCGATAGAGACAATAAACCGCTGCAACATCGAAGCCCTTGACTACGCAACCGTTTGCGGCCGCCCGTTTTTCGTTACCTGCGGAATGGGGTTCGACGCATACGTGAGCTACAAGTTCGCCGAGGCAAAGACACGCGGCGTGCTCACGTATCTTGAGCAGGCACTTACGGAATGGCTGCGCTACAAGCCGGAGACATACACAGTAGAGGATGCCAACGGAACGGAAAAATACAAGGCGTTCCTCATAACCTGCGCCAACTCATCGGAATACGGCAACAACGCCTACATAGCCCCGCAAGCCTCAATGACCGACGGTATGCTCGACGTTACGATAGTTGAACCGTTCAACGCCATAGAAGCACCGCAGCTCGCCCTGCAACTGTTCAGCAAGACACTGCGCCCCGGAAGCCATGTGAGGATGATACGCACAAACAAGCTGACGGTGCACAGGGAAAAGGCGGGAGTGATACACTGCGACGGCGACCCCATGGAGGCGGGAAAGGACTTGCAGTTCGAACTGATACCCCACGGACTGAAAATCGTTACGAACCCAAACGCCAAATCAGACAGGACGAACATTTTCCAGAACATCGCGAACTTTGCCGACGAACTGCAAATGCGCAGCCGCCAGTTTGCCGAAAAGAACAATCCTATTAATGTCATAAACAAACTCATGGGAAAGTAAACCGCAGCCTGCGCATACCACGCCCTGCGCCCCACCCTTTCCACCGTTTTTCACAAGCGGCTCACAGCCAACAATTTACCCATATTTTATTCTTTTCTCTAAAACTTTGAGGTTCAGACACTTGGAAAGGCAAAAATTATGTCCGATGTAGTTTGAATTATATCTGATATAATTTTTTCTATGTCCTATGTAGTTTTTCCTACATCAAATGTAATTTTCCGGGTGTTCTGAAAAGAATGTGCAATTATGGTTTGGTGATAATTGTAGGGACGTATGGCATACGCCCTGTACACCACCGCTCGAACCACATTGCACAAACAGCGGTCAAAAGGGCAATCTCATGGAAAATTTGTAATTTTGCATTATAGAACATAAAACCATATCATGACGGAAACAGACAACCGCACCCCACTGCTGGGCATGACACCAGCGGAAATGCGCATTGTGGCGGAAGAATGCGGAATGCCGCGCTTCGCCGCCAAGCAGATGCTTGACTGGATATACAAGAAAGGCGTCAAGTCGGTTGGGGAAATGACCAACCTCAGCAAGAGTTCACGCGAAAAGCTTTCCGAAAGCCACTGCGTGGGGGCAAGGGAATACGTTGACGTGCAAGACTCACGCGATGGCACGAGAAAATTCCTTTTCCCGGCATCGTGCGGCGGACTGGTGGAGACCGTTTACATCCCCGACGGACAAAGGGCGACGGTTTGCGTGTCCTCACAAGTGGGCTGCAAGATGCACTGCGCCTTCTGCCTCACGGGCAAACAGGGATATACAGGGCAGCTCTCCACCACCGACATTCTGAACCAGATTTACAGCCTCCCCGAAAGGGAAAAGATAACCAACATCGTTTTCATGGGGCAGGGCGAACCGCTCGACAACTACAACAACGTGGCAAAAGCCATTGGCATACTCACGGCAGAGGACGGATTTGGCATGAGCCCCAAAAGAATCACCCTTTCAACCTGCGGACTGTTGCCGGCACTCAAGAAAATCGTCCGCGAAAGCCGATGCAACATAGCCATAAGCCTTCACTCCCCCTACCATGAGGAACGCATGGAGATAATGCCCATAGAAAAGGCGTACGAGGCTTCGGAAGTGGTGAAGTTCCTCAAAACCTGCGAGGAGTTCCGCGACATTCGCGGCGGACACGCAAGGGAGACGAGCCACCAACGCCGCCTGTCGTTTGAATACGTACTGCTGAAAGGCAAAAACGACACCGCAAAGCACGCGTCCGACACCGCCGCGCTGCTGAAAGGGCTTGATTGCAGGGTAAACGTAATCCCATTCCACACCTACAAGGGCGGAGAGTTCAAAAGCCCCTCACACGATGATGCGGAGGCTTTCTGCGAGCTGCTGTGCCGTCGCGGACTTAACGCCACCCTACGCCGCTCTCGCGGACAGGACATATCGGCGGCTTGCGGAATGCTGGCGGCAAAACGTAAAACCGAGGAAGGCAACGCGCAACAGGACAATTAAAAATGCGCACATATACGCCGAAAGCGATATTATGCGTAAATTTACACCATAAAACATTGGCAACAAACAAAGCCGGACTTCACAAAGCGGCTTTGAAACTATACTGAAACAATATGGACAACAGAAAAATACGTGTAGCCATAACCCATGGCGATACAAACGGAGTGGGATACGAAGTAATATTCAAGGTGTTTTCCGACCCCGCAATGCTCGACATCTGCACTCCTGTGATATACGGTTCGCCACGCGTGGCGATTTTCCACCGCAAGGCCATGAACCTCCCCACAAACTTCAACACCGTTGACAACGCAGGAGAAGCCGTGGACGGAAAGGTGAACCTTGTGTCGTGTTTCGACGACGAGGTGAAAGTTGACCTTGGGCAGCCCACCGCCGAAAGCGGTCGCGCAGCCTACCTCGCGCTTGAACGCGCCGTTGAGGATTACAACGAGGGGCTTTACGATGTTCTCGTAACCGCGCCTATATGCAAATCGGCCATACAGGGAGACGGTTTCCATTTTCCCGGACATACGGAATATTTGCAGCAACGCCTTGCGTCCGACGGCGAGGAGACACTGATGATATTGATGAACGACAAAATGCGCGTGGCACTCGTAACAACCCACATGCCTGTCAGCGAAGTCGCAGGTGCTATAACCGAGGAGGCTGTGGAGCGCAAACTGCGGCTGCTCCACGCATCGCTGCGCAGGGACTTCCTTGTTTCCGCCCCGCGCATAGCCGTGCTTTCGCTCAACCCACACGCCGGAGACAACGGACTTATAGGCAATGAAGAGGCTGAAAGCATAGCCCCCGCAATAAAGAAACTCAACGAAGAGGGAATGGGATGCTTCGGTCCCTACCCCGCAGACGGTTTCTTCGGCGATGCCGCATACAGGAAATTCGACGCAGTACTTGCGATGTATCACGACCAGGGGCTTGCCCCGATGAAGGCTCTCGGAATGGCAGAAGGCGTAAACTTCACGGCAGGATTGAAGATTGTGCGCACATCTCCCGACCACGGAACGGCATACGACATTGCCGGCAAAGGCGTGGCTGACGAAAGCTCCATGCGCCAGGCAATATACAAAGCCATTGACATTTACCGAAACCGCAACTTCGACAACGAGGCGAAAGCAAACCCACTGCACGAGGAATATCAAAACCGCAGGGAGGAAGGCTTCCGACAAAGGGGCAGCCAAGAGGGACATAACCGAAAAGAGCAGTAACATGAAATTCGCAGTCCTTGCTGCGGGCGAAGGCTCGCGGCTTGCCAACGAGGGGGCGTTCACCCCCAAGCCGCTGACAAAAATAAACGGCGAGGCGATGATAGACCGTCTGCTCGGAATATTCAGCCGCAATGGGGCGGAAGAGATTGTCGTGATTGTGAACAAGCTCACCAGTCTTGTAAGGCAGCACCTTATAGCCAACTACAACGCCATTCTGGAAGACGGAAGCCCAAGCCTATGCCGCAAGAAGCCGCTGGTGGACACTCCTGTGAGGATTGTGTCAAAAACCACAAAGAGCAGTATGCACAGCTTTTTCGAGATAAGCGGATTTTTGAAAGACGGAAAATTCTGCCTTACCACTGTTGACACTATCTTCCGCGAAAAAGACTTTTCGGAATATATAAAGGCGTTCAAGAAAAGCGGAGACGACGGACTCATGGCGGTAACGCCGTTTGTTGATGACGAAAAGCCGCTGTACGTTGCCACAGACGAAAACCTGAACATCACAGGTTTCAACGACGAAAGCAAGAACGACAAATATGTTTCGGGAGGCATTTACTGCCTTACGCCGAAAGCTCTGGAAACGCTCGAAACTTGCATGGAGAAAGGCATAAGCCGTATGCGCAACTTCCAAAGGCAAATGGTCGCCGACGGTTTGAGGCTCAAGGCTTACCCATTCGACAAAATAATAGACGTTGACCACGTTGGCGATGTGGCAAAAGCCGAACAATTAATAAACGGAAAATGAAAAGTCGCGAAGTTACAGTAATAAGCCGAGCCGTGGAATTTTCGCCAAACTGCGAAAAGAACGACGCGATGATATTCGGCGAAGTCTGTAACAGGCTGCAAAAAGAAGGCTTTCAAGTCCGCGCCTTATGCGAAACCGACACTGAAAGCATTGCAAGCTCCAACGCCACGCTTTATATAAGCATGGCACGCGGGAAAAAAGCCCTCGACATTTTAGGGCGAAAAGAAGAAGGCGGTGCGCTTGTTGTGAACTCAGCCAAATCCCTCACGCTGTACAATAGAATTGAAATAACAAAAAAGTTTGCTGAATGCGGCGTGCCAATTCCCCAAAGCGAGATTATTGAAACAGGGACAAAACCGCTCATTGGCTATCCTTTTTGGATTAAACGCGGGGACGAATGCGCCCAAAACGCAAACGACGTATGTTTTGTGGAAAACGTGGGGCAACTTGAAAGCATTTGGAAAGATTTTGCCGCAAGAGGAATTTCCCGCGCCGTAGCCAGCAAACACGCCAGCGGAGACCTTGTAAAGTTTTACGGCGTTGCCGGCACGGATTTCTTCTATACCTGCTTTCCTACAGAGAACGGAGAATGCGGAAAATTCGGCGCGGAAAAAATTAACGGCGAACCGCACCATTACAAATTCCACCGCGAAGAACTTGCAAGGGAATGCAACCGTGCGGCAAACATCCTCGGCATTCCAATATACGGCGGCGACTGCATCGTGGACGGAAGCGGGAATTTCAAAATCATCGACTTCAACGACTGGCCAAGTTTTTCGCGTTGCAGAAACGAAGCCGCCGAAGCAATAACCGAAGTTTTTTTGCAAACTGTCTGACAAACACAGAGACATTCAAGACATAACATATCATGCTTAAAGAATACAAGGCACGCATCAGTGCCACATACAAAAACGCCGACACGGAAGAATGGCTTGACATACACTTCAACCGCCCCATAGGCTATCTGTGGGCTTTGCTCTTCAAAAAACTTAGGGTTACTCCCAATGTGGTTACAATCCTGTCAATTATAATCGGTGTCGCCGCAGGCTGGATGTTCCACTATCAGGACATCTTCCACAACATTGCGGGAGTGCTGCTGCTTATGTGGGCGAATTTCTACGACAGCGCGGACGGGCAACTTGCAAGGATGACCGGGAAAAAGACCCGCTGGGGAAGAATGCTCGACGGCTTTGCGGGAGATCTTTGGTTCTTCGCAATCTATCTTGCCATTGTCATAAGGCTGTGGAACGAGCTTATACCTTTCACCAATGTACACTGGAAATTCCTAATACTCCTTCTCGCCGTGGTTTCGGGCGTGTTCTGCCACGCAAAACAGTGCCAGCTTGCCGACTATTACCGCAACGTACATATGTTTTTCGCGTTCGGCAAGGACGACAGTGAGCTTGACAACTCGCGCCAACAGCGCATTCTGCTCAACACTACGCCAAAGAAAGGAAACTTCTGGTGGCGTGCCTTTTTGTATTTCTATGGCAACTACACACATTCGCAGGAATCTCTCACGCCCTACCTGCAAGACCTTCTGAACGTAATAAACAACGAGCGCGGCGGCAACATTCCCGAAAAGTTCCGTCTCGACTTCCGCAAGGAAAGCAAGCCGATGATGAAATACGCCAACATCCTTACGTTCAACTGGCGTGCGATAACGCTCTACGTGTCGTGCCTGCTCAACATTCCATGGCTCTACATTTTGGTGGAGATAGTGGTGTTCACCGCCCTTGCCTGCTATCTGCGCGAACGCCATGAAAAGCTGTGCCGCCAAATGACGATGCTGCTGACTAAAGGCTATTACAACGAAGACCCGACGCTGATATAATCATGCGCAAAAAAGTAATGAACGTGTTCCTTGCCATTGGCATCGTGGCGATAGCCGTGATGCTGTGCACGTTCGACGTTTCGTATTCCGAGATATGGCAAAACCTCAGGAAAGCCGGCTGGTGGTTTTTCGCCGTGGTGCTTGTGTGGATTCCCATATACGCCATAAACGCATGGTCGTGGCGCGTAATCATCAACAACGGCAACAAGGGCAAAAGACTTCCGTTTTGGCTCGTGCTGAAATACACCATCTCGGGCTACGCACTCAACTACGTTACCCCGGTTGGCGTTCTTGGCGGAGAGCCGTACAGGATTATGGAACTCACACCATACTACGGCGCGGCAAAAGCCACTTCGTCCGTCATTCTCTACGCGATGATGCACATTTTCTCGCACTTCATATTCTGGGCGTTCTCCATTTTGCTCTACCTGCTTATGTATTTCAACTCCATAACCACGGCAATGGGGACGATGCTGCTCATAGTGGCGGCGTTTTGCTGCTTGGGCATATATTTTTTCATGAAAGGCTACAAGAACGGCCTTGCAATGAAAACGCTCAAAGTGTTCACCCACGTTCCGGGTCTGCGCCGCAAGGCGCGCAAGTTCGTGGAGGACAAGCGCGAGACCGTGGAGCGCATCGACTCGCAGATTGCCGAACTGCACCGCCAGAACAAGCGCACTTTCTACCTGTCGCTGTTCCTCGAATTTGCCGCACGCATTGTGGGGTGTCTTGAAATCTGGTTCATATTCATGATTCTCACCGACAGCGTGTCGTTTTGGGACTGCATACTGATACAGGCTTTCACATCGCTGTTTGCAAACCTGTTCTTTTTCATGCCAATGGAAATGGGCACACGCGAAGGCGGTTTCGCCCTTGCCGTCGGCGGACTGGCCATGTCGGGGGCTTTCGGCGTGCTTGCAGGGCTGCTCACAAGGATAAGGGAACTGATATGGGTGGCAATTGGAATAATGCTCATAAAAATCGGAAAGAAAAACAACGAAAGCCAAACGGCAGCAAACACATGAACGGAAAATTCGGAAACATCAAGGGACTTATATTCGACTACGGCGGAACGCTCGACTCGGAGGGGCGGCATTGGTCATACATACTGCGCGAAGGTTTGAAATCCGCCGGCATAGAAAGCGGAAACGACAGTTGGAAAGACGCTTACGTGTTTGCCGAACGCGCACTCGCCAAAGAGCGCATAATTCTCGCGCAAGACACTTTCCGCGATGTGATGCTGAAAAAAATCGGCATCGAAATTTCACGCCTTATTGAAACTGGCGCAATCGCACTGTCGGAAAGCGAAAAGGCGGAACGCACCGCAAAAGCCGCCGAATACTGCTACCGTTACGCGGCAAACTGCATTGAGCGCAGCCGCAACACGCTCGAAAAACTTGAAGGCTTCAAAATGGTGCTTGTAACAAACTTCTACGGCAATATGCACTCGGTTCTCAAGGATTTCAAACTGGATTTTTTCAGAGACATAATAGAGTCGTCATGCGTGGGGGTGAGAAAGCCCGACCCGCAGATTTACCGTCTCGGGGTTGAAAGCCTTGGAATTGCCGCCGGCAATACCGTTGTAATCGGCGACTCATACGACAAGGACATAATTCCCGCCTCCTCCATTGGCTGCAAAACAATCTGGCTGAAAGGCGAGGGATGGGGAAACCCGCCCGAAGACACTTCGGCGGCGGATGCCGTGATTACAAGCATTTCGCAACTTCCGCAAACGCTTGGGCAAATACGTGCGGAATGATGGGTGCGCTCGTATTCCTTTACATCATCCTGCCGATGCCCTTGTGCCTAATCCTGTATAAAGCAGAAGCGGCAGCAATGCTAAGAGAATGGATGCTGCGCAACGAAAGCGGACTGACAAAACGTTTTCCGAGGTTTGAAAAATTGATACGCCACTATGGAAGGCTCGACACGCTTGCTTTCTGTATTGCCGCCATAGAGGAACTGCTGATTGCGCTCCTTGTAATCGCCTTTTTGATAATCCTTGAATGCGATTACGTTGTATGGGTGTTTGCCTGCCTGTACTTGGCATTATGGGTTCGCTTTATCGTCCACATAATCCTTGCCATAGTAATTAGAAAATACGTTCCTGGGCTTATTGTATCAATCATCACCGTGGCTTACATGACTTGCACAATCATGCCGTTGCACCCTTTTTTCCAATGGC
>CAVCON010000058.1:0-12681 GCA_963603805.1 Oscillospiraceae bacterium | reverse complement strand
GCGCAATTCAGGGCGTATGCAATACGCCCCTACAATTGGCGCAAATTATAAAATGATTGGTTACCGCGTATTTATGTGGCGTGTGGCTTACGCCCTGTACGCCACCGCATGAACCGCACCACAAACCACCGCCACAACATCACAAATCCGCGCAATTCAGGGCGTATGCAATACGCCCCTACAATTGGCGCAAATTATAAAATGATTGGTTACCGCGTATTTATGTGGCGTGTGGCTTACGCCCTGTACGCCACCGCATGAACCGCACCACAAACCACCGCCACAACATCACAAATCCGCGCAATTCAGGGCGTATGCAATACGCCCCTACAATTGGCGCAAATTATAAAATGATTGGTTACCGCGTATTTATGTGGCGTGTGGCTTACGCCCTGTACGCCACCGCATGAACCGCACCACAAACCACCGCCACAACATCACAAATCCGCGCAATTCAGGGCGTATGCAATACGCCCCTACAATTGGCGCAATTTTTTGTTTGATTGTCGCTTGTACGTTTACGGCGTATATCGCACAAGCCCTGTACACCCTGCGGCGACACAACTCTTATATTGCATGATTTTTACAGTAACAACACAATTATTACGCGCATCCCAAACCATCCGACAAATGGGGGACAACCGTGCTGTACGTGCAATTGTCCCCCATGACTGGCTCTGATGTCGTTTCCGCCTATATAAGAATCTAAGCATACTAACGTTTTTTTGACGGCATACGGCTGTCGGAGCATAAATGGCGATGACCCCTCATCGCTATATTGTATTATGTCAGTCGTTTCAAAATGAAACTATTATCCCCATAGCTTATCCTGACGGCATATGGGTGTCGTTTGTTTTTTGCGGGAATTGTGAAAGTCGGCTTGCGCTTGCAGATCTTCTCAATTTCTGCGTCAGACGTTCATGAATTGACGCCCTATGTGTTTTCGAAAAAATTCAGCACAAAGTTAGTGAAAACTTTTGATACATAACGCAAGATTTTCGAGAAAAAGTTCAATTTGGGGTGATTTTTTATTTTTCCCGTTCATTTTTTGTCAAACAACACGCATAAAGCAACACAATGCCGCTTTTATATAAAACGCGGTTGACAGATTGCGCAGCACACCCGCAAAAAGGCAAAAAAGAACAGCGGAGAAAACCGTGTAAATAAAATAAATTCATACATTTGCAGCGGTCTGACACTTGTGTCAGCTTTTGCGAAAAATAATATATATGACACAATATAATGTAGGTATAGACATAGGCTCAACAACCGCAAAAATCGTGGCACTCGACGCTGCGGGCAAGGCGGTTTACAGCAACTACGTGCGCCACCAGGCCCGCGCCAAGGACTGCCTTGCGGGATTTTTCGGCGACTTGGAGCGGGCGGTAGGCACTGCGCCGCTGCGCGTGAGCATAACTGGCAGCGTGGGCATGGGAGTTTCCGAACGTTGCAACGTGCCTTTTGTGCAGGAGGTGGTGGCTGCCGCCAACTACGTGCGCCACGCCCACTCCGAAGCCAACACGATGATCGACATAGGCGGAGAGGACGCAAAAGTTGTGTTCTTTGACAACGGACGCGCAACCGACCTGCGCATGAACGGCAACTGCGCCGGCGGCACGGGGGCGTTCATCGACCAGATGGCAATACTGCTCCACGCATCCAACGCCGAACTCAACGCCCTCGCGGAGCGTTCCACGCAGATCTATCCCATGGCATCGCGCTGCGGCGTGTTCAGCAAAACCGACATACAGAACCTCATCGCACGCAATGTGCCGCGTGAGGACATCGCCGCCTCAATATTCCACGCCGTTGCCGTGCAGACCGTAACCACGCTGGCACACGGCTGCAACATAACGCCGCCCCTGATGTTTTGCGGAGGGCCGTTCACATTCCTCCCGGCACTCAGAAAAGCTTTTCTCGACTATCTCGGATTTTCCGAAAGCGACATCATACTCCCCAAAAACGGCAGCATAATACCTGCATGGGGCGCGGCACTCGCCGAGGGCGGACTTCAGACCACGGCAAGGGACTTCATGGAACTTACATCCTCTGCGCTTTCGCAGAAGACGCACTCCTACCTCAGCCTTCCGCCCATATTCGACGGGAAAGAGGACTATGAACGCTGGCGTGCAGACCTCGGCGGAAACGCCCTGCGCCGCGTACCGCTACAGAAAGGGCGGAAGGAGGCCTACATAGGAATAGACTCCGGCTCAACCACTACAAAAGTTGTCGCCCTGTCGCCTGGCGGAGAACTTCTCTTTTCGTATTACCACAACAACGACGGCGACCCCATCGGGACTGTGGAAAAGGGACTCGCACTGCTGAAAGAGGAATGCGAAAAGGCGGGGACGGAACTCGCCATTGCCGGCTCCTGCTCCACAGGCTACGGCGAAGACCTCATAAGGGCGGCATTCGGTTTGGACGGCGGCATAATAGAGACAATAGCCCACTATCTTGCCGCCAAGAACATCAGTCCCGAAGTGTCGTTCATCCTCGACATCGGCGGGCAGGACATGAAGGCCATCTTCGTTGACCACGGCGTTATAAACCGCATAGAGATAAACGAAGCCTGCTCGTCGGGCTGTGGCTCGTTCATCAGCACATTCGCACGCTCACTCGACTACAGCGTGGGCGACTTCGCACGCGCCGCCTGCACATCCCAAGCCCCATGCGACCTTGGCACACGCTGCACGGTGTTCATGAACTCAAAAGTCAAGCAAGTGCTGCGCGAGGGGGCTACGGTTGCCGACATCGCCGCCGGACTTTCGTACAGCGTGGTGAAGAACTGCCTATACAAGGTGCTACAGCTTAAGAATACTTCCGAACTTGGCAAATACGTGGTGGTGCAGGGCGGAACAATGCGCAACGACTCTATTGTACGCGCCCTCGAAAAGCTGGCCTCAACCAACGTAAACCGCAGCGACTGCCCCGAACTCATGGGCGCGGTGGGCTGCGCGCTTTATGCCATGGAGCACAAGGCTGCCGAAACAGGCGGCGTGGAGCAAATGCTCTCCCGCGCCAAATACACCACGCGGCGCACGCAGTGCAAGGGGTGTGAAAACCAATGCACCGTTACGCACTACCTTTTCCCGGAAAATCGCAGGTATTACTCGGGCAACCGCTGCGAACGCGTTTTCTCAAACCAGGGAACAAAGGCAAAGCCGGGCAAGAACGTTTACCCACTAAAATACGAACTTCTGTTCAACCGCGAATGCAAAATCGACAACCCCATATTCACGATGGGCATTCCGCGATGCCTGAATATGTACGAGAACTACCCTTTCTGGCACACGCTCCTAAATTCATGCGGCATACGCACCGTGCTTTCCGCCGAAAGCAACTACGCCGGCTACGAACGCAGCGCAAACTGCGTGATGAGCGACAACATCTGCTTCCCCGCCAAACTTGTGCACAGCCACATCGCAGACCTCGAGCGCAAAGGCGTTGACAAAATTCTCCTGCCCTTTGTCGTGTTCGAGCAAAAGGAGAAAGGCCAGCAAAACAGCTATAACTGCCCAATCGTGTCGGGATATTCCGAAGTCGTCAACAGTTCGCAGTCGCCCAAAGTGCCGGTTGAAAGTCCCGTTGTAACCTTCAAGGACCGCAAGCTGCTGCTAAGGCAAATGGAAACTTGGCTTTCGCGTTTCGGCATCCCGGCAAAAACTGTCCGCAACGCTTTCTCCGCCGCCGAACAGGCACAAAAACAGTATCGCGAACGCCTTGCGGAAATAAACCGTGAGGTGCTTGGCGAGGCGAGGCGCGAAAAACGCCTCACAGTTCTCCTTGCCGGCCGCCCTTACCACACAGATCCGCTCATACAGCACCGCGTTGCAGAAATGGCGGCGGCAATGGGCGTTTGCGTAATTACAGATGATATTGTCTATGACGAGAAACTTTCGATTGACGACACAATATATCTTTCGCAGTGGGCTTATCCCAACCGCATTCTCAAAGCCGCGAAATGGGCGGGGCTTCAAGGGGCGGACGTGCAGTATATGCAGCTCACCTCCTTTGGCTGCGGGCCAGATGCTTTCCTCACCAATGAAGTCCGGGCAACGCTCGGAAGATACCACAAGAACCTTACATTGCTTAAAATAGACGACATAGACAACGTAGGATCTGTAAAGCTCCGTGTGCGTTCGCTTGTGGAAAGCCTGAAGATAAGCCACAACGAGGCGCAGACGAACATCGCACCCTTTGAAACCACTCCTGCGTTCACCAAGGCCGAGCGCAGCCGCACCATTATCGCGCCATTCTTCACACCGTTCCTCTCGCCGCTCATCCCTGCGGCGATGAAAGTGGCGGGCTTCAACGTTGTGAACCTTCCCATGAGCGACACCGTATCTGACGAGCTTGGGCTTAAATATTCCAACAACGAGGTATGCTACCCAGCAACGCTCATCGTGGGCGACGTAGTAAAGGCATTCAAAAGCGGAAGGTTCAATCCCGACGAGACGGCGGTTGCAATAACGCAGACTGGCGGACAATGCCGCGCCAGCAACTATATAGCACTTATAAAACGCGCCCTGCTCTCAAACGGATACCGCAACACTCCGGTTGTGTCGCTTTCGTTCGGGAGCGGAATAGACAACTACCAGCCAGGGTTCAAGATACCTTGGCTCAAGCTGCTTCCCGTGGCACTTTCCACCATGCTCTACAGCGACGTGATAGCCAAAATGTACTACGCCACCGTTGCACGCGAGGCGGAAAAGGGCGTTGCCGCCGCGCTGAAAGACAAATATCTTGAACTTGCCAAGTCCGTGATAGAAAGAAACGATGCCGACGCCCTCCCGGAGCTTGCGGGCGAGGCGGCAAAGGAGTTCAACGCCGCGTGCGCCGAAAGGCAGACCGCCAAGGTGGGCATCGTGGGCGAGATATTCCTTGAATTCAACCCCTACGCCCAGAAGAATGTTACCGACTGGCTCATAGGGCAGGGGCTTGAGGTTGTGCCGCCGCTAATCACCGACTTCTTCACTCAGAGCTTCGTGAACCGCGAAACCAAGAACCGCACCATGCTCCAGCGAAAGAGCATGCCCGATGCCATAGTGAACTGGCTTTACCGCAAGGTGCAGAAGCGCATCGCTGCATTCGACCGCGCAGCTTCTGCATTCAAGCACTACACCCCCTTTGACGACATACGCGAAAAGGCGCGGCGGGCGGAGAAAATCATATCGCTCAACGCGCAGTTCGGCGAGGGCTGGCTCATTCCCGGGGAAATCGCCACATACGCCGCGCACGGCATAAACCACGTGGTGAGCCTCCAGCCGTTCGGCTGCATAGCCAACCACATAATCGAAAAAGGCATTGAGAAGAAAATGAAAGCCATGTTCCCCAAGATGAACATCCTTTCGCTCGACTTTGACAGTTCGGTGAGCGACGTGAATATCGTAAACCGTCTGCTGCTTTTCATAGACAACATAAGGCAGTCGAGATGAGCGCAAGGACATACGGCGGGCAGGAAATGCTCATGATTGACGCGGCGCGAAGGCTTTTCATAGAGAAAGGCTTCGAGGACACCACAATGTGCGACATCGCCGAAATGGCGGGCGTGAACCGCTCCACGCTCCACTACTACTTCGCCAACAAGGACGTGATGTTCCGTGCGGTGTTCTCGTCGATTGTGGAGACGCTCATGCCGCGCCTGCGCGAGATTATGGCGAGCGACAAACCGCTTATGGAGCGTCTGTCGCTTATAATAGACGAATATTTCAGGCGTTTTCTCGAGAACCCGTCAATTCCCGGCTTTATAATATCCGAGATACAGCGCGACGTGGAGCATTTCATAGCCACTGCGCGGGAGATGCACTACGACAAAGTTTTCTCGCTTGTGCGCGACGCGCTGAACAACGAAATGCAGGAAGGGAGGCTAAGGAAAGTTCCAATGTACATGGTGTTCACCGCCTTCTACGGCAACATAGCTTTCCCTTTCATAACAAAAAACCTTTTCGTTTCCTGGTTCAGCATGGACGAGGACGAATACCGCGCCATGATTATGGAGTGGAAAAAATACCTTCTGATGCAGATAAACAACCTCCTTGTGGAGGACACCGCAAAATAAGCAAAGATTATGGAACACCATCATCACAACCACCACCATCACCATTCGGAAAAACTCACGTCTCTCAACGGCGTTTACGTGTTCGCAATCGCCCTCAACCTGCTCTTTGTCATTGTTGAGGCAGGTGTCGGCTTCAGCCAGAACTCCCTCGGACTTGTGTCTGACGCGGGCCACAACCTCAGCGACGTGTTCAGCCTGTTGCTCGCGCTCTTCGCGTTCGAGCTTGCCAAAGTCCCCGCCAAGGCGGGCTTCACATACGGCTACAAAAAGGGCACAATACTCATATCCCTGCTCAACGCCATCATTTTGCTGATAGCCGTGGGGGCTATAACCGTGGAAAGCATCCACAAATTCACCGACCCGCAGCCTGTGAACGGCGCGGCCGTTTCTTGGACGGCGGGCATAGGAATCATCGTGAACGGACTGAGCACATGGCTGCTCATGCGCCACAAAAAGGGCGACCTCAACGCCGAGGGCGCGTTCCTGCATATGCTTGCCGACACACTGGTGTCGGTCGGAGTGCTGGTGTCGGGCATTGTAATCTCATTCACCGGCTGGAACGTGATAGACCCCATAATAAGTCTTGTGATTGTTGTGGTGATACTCGTCTCCACATGGCATCTGCTGTCGCAAAGCCTGCGCCTGTCGCTCGACGGCATCCCCGAAAACATAGACATCGCCAAGGTTAAGGGCGACATGAAGTCGCAGCCGCACGTGGAGGACGTACACCACGTGCACGTATGGGCGATAAGCACCACCGAGGCGGCACTCACAGCCCACGTGGTGGTTGACAGCAACGACAACATGGAGGAGGTGAAGCACCGGATACGCGAGAAAATGACCGCTGACGGAATAGTCCACGTAACGCTTGAACTTGAACACCACGGAGAGCATTGCGCCTGCCCTGGAGACTGACTCCGCAGGGCGCAATTCCGAGGGTGTTTTCCCGAAACTGCCGTTTTTGCATAGCACATTGATTTACAGGTAAATACACTATTTGTCGCCAGGCTTTATAACAGTTTGTTTTTCAGCGCATTGCAAGTGGCGAAAAAAGGTCTGATGTAGTTTAAATTATATCAGACATAATTTTTTCTACATAGGACATAGTTTTTTCTATGTCCTATGTAGTTTTCGGGGTGTATGGGAAAAGCTGCCGATTTTTGTTTTGCGGGAATTGCATGAACGATGTGTGTTGTTTGTTGATAGCATACGGTATATATGTAGGGGCGTATTGCATACGCCCTTTATACCACCGCATGAACCGCACCGCAAACCACTGTTGCTACATCGTAAATCCACGCAACTCAGGGCGTATGCAATACGCCCCTACAAGCGGTGCAATTTCCAAATCAATTGGATGCCGGACTTTTGTGTGGCGTATGCCACAGCCCCTACGATGGCGCGATCACTTTGCTTATCATTACTCATTATATATAAGTGCATAACTGTTGTCGTGTTGCAAACCAAAACTGTCAAAAGTAAAAAGTGGCAAGCTGCAACCGCGTTTTTATGCGGCAGTTTCCTTTACAATGGAAATTAATGACAACCTTTGACGCGGCATTATTCGGAAAATGGGTAATTTTGTGTCGTAGGTTGAACTACTGGGGCTATGCCCTGACTAAAGAGGAAGAAAATTCGTATAATTCATAAATTTCAAACATTATGGCAAGATTTCAGAAGTCAGATTTGGAAGCAAAATACGGAATCACCGGCACCACCGAGGTTCTGTACAACCCTTCCTATGAGGTATTGTTCAATGAAGAGACAAAACCCGAACTTACAGGCTACGACAAAGGCCAGGAAACAGAACTCGGCGCAGTGAACGTGATGACCGGCATCTACACAGGCCGTTCGCCCAAGGACAAGTTCATCGTTGACGATGCTAACTCTCACGACACCGTATGGTGGGATTCTGAAGAATATCATAACGACAACCACCGCGCAAGCGAGGCTACATGGAACACCCTCAAGGAACTTGCAAAGAAGGAGCTTTCAAACAAGAAACTTTACGTGGTTGACGGTTTCTGCGGCGCAAACAAGGACACCCGCATGAAGGTGCGCTTCATCGTCGAGGTGGCATGGCAGGCACACTTCGTAACCAACATGTTCATCCGCCCGCAGAGCGAGGCAGACTTCGAGCAGGAGCCGGACTTCGTTGTTTACAACGCATCCAAGGCCAAGGTTGAGAACTGGAAGGAGCTTGGTCTCCACTCCGAGACCGCAGTGCTCTTCAACGTAACATCAAAGGAGCAGATTATCCTCAACACATGGTATGGCGGCGAAATGAAGAAGGGTATGTTCTCAATGCAGAACTACTTCCTCCCCCTCAAGGGCATCGCTTCAATGCACTGCTCTGCCAACACCGACATGAACGGCGAGAACACCGCAATCTTCTTCGGTCTTTCAGGCACAGGCAAGACCACCCTCTCTACCGACCCGAAGCGCAAGCTCATCGGCGACGACGAGCACGGATGGGACGACAACGGCGTGTTCAACCTCGAAGGCGGCTGCTATGCAAAGGTTATCAACCTTGACAAGGACGCAGAGCCCGACATCTACAACGCCATCCACCGCGACGCACTCCTCGAAAACGTTACAGTTGACGCAGAGGGCAAGATTGACTTCGCAGACAAGAGCGTAACCGAGAACACCCGCGTTTCATATCCTATCTACCACATCAAGAACATCGTGCGCCCCGTTTCTCACGGTCCCGCTGCAAAGCAGGTTATCTTCCTGAGCGCAGACGCATTCGGCGTTCTTCCTCCCGTGTCAATCCTCACACCGGAACAGACAAAGTATTACTTCCTCTCCGGCTTCACGGCTAAGCTCGCAGGTACAGAGCGCGGCATCACCGAGCCGACCCCGACATTCTCCGCTTGCTTCGGCCAGGCGTTCCTCGAACTGCACCCCACAAAGTATGCAGAGGAACTCGTTGCACACATGGAGAAGAGCGGTGCAAAGGCATACCTCGTGAACACAGGTTGGAACGGAACAGGCAAGCGTATCTCAATCCGCGACACTCGTGGCATTATCGACGCTATCCTCGACCACTCAATCGACGCTGCTCCCACGAAGACCATTCCTTTCTTCGACTTCGTTGTTCCCACACAGCTCGAAGGCGTTGACCCGGGCATTCTCGACCCGCGCGACACTTACAAGACCGCTGCCGAATGGGAGGAGAAAGCTAAGGACCTCGCCGCACGCTTCATCAAGAACTTCAAGAAATACGAAGGCAACGAAGCCGGCAAGGCTCTTGTTGCCGCAGGCCCGAAGCTTTGATATAATAAGAATCGAGCATATTGAAAAAAGTCCCGCAGCCTTTCGGACTGCGGGACTTTTTTGTCCTTTTTCGCAATCCCAACCCTTTTCTTTACTTTCCTACTATACCCGATTGAAAAAGGAAAGTTTTGTAAATCAGAGCATTTTTGATTTTATATTAAAGTAAAAGTTTTCCGTTTTGGAAAACTTTCGGATTTTTCTTTCCAAGAAAGTTTTCTTTTTTGGAAAATAATTTTGCCGTTTTGCAGGTTGTATGTTGTCCGAAAATCATACCTTTGTAATCGGATTGGGACATAAAACAAACGCAAACAAGCAAGCTGCTTAACATCTGCCACATACGTGCGGCGCGGTCTTATTCCTGCGAAAATCCCTCTGATGCAGCCTCTGCCACACTGAATGCTGCCCTGACAAAAACGACTTAAAACCCATAAAGAATATGTGCTACGACAATTTCTTGATAACAAAGCGAGACGGAACCACAGAGCGTTTCTCTCTTGAAAAAATTAAGAGTGCCATACTCAAGGCATTCGAATCGGTGAGCGAACACGTGCACGCCGAAGACATACAGCGCGTGATGGAAAACCTGCGCTTTTGCAACGGCATGAGCGTTGAGGACATCCAAAACCAAGTTGAGGTATCCCTCATGCGCGAAAACCACTACAAGGCCGCAAAGTCGTTCATGCTTTACCGCCAGAAACATTTCGAGGACCGCGAAATACGCAACAAGCTCAAATTCCTCATCGACTACTGCAAGGCATCGAACCCCGCCACTGGTTCAAAATATGACGCAAACGCCAATGTGGAGAACAAGAACATAGCCACGCTCATCGGCGAACTGCCCAAGTCGAACTTCATACGCCTCAACCGCCGTCTGCTGTGCGACAAGATTAAGGAAATGTACGGCAAGGAACTTGCCGACCGCTACCTCTATCTTCTCGAACACCATTTCATCTACAAGAACGACGAGACAAGCCTTGCCAACTACTGCGCGAGCATCACCATGTACCCTTGGCTCATCAGCGGCACCAAGAGCATTGGCGGCAATTCCACAGCCCCGACAAACCTGAAGTCGTTCTGCGGCGGATTCATAAACATGGTGTTCATCGTTTCAAGCATGCTCAGCGGCGCGTGCGCCACCCCAGAGTTCCTTATGTATATGTCGTATTTCATAGGTCAGGAGTACGGCGAGGACTACTATAAGCACGCCGACGACGTTGTTGACCTTTCAAAACGCCACCGCACACTCGACAAAATAATCACCGACTGCTTCGAACAGGTGGTTTACTCCATAAACCAGCCCACTGGGGCAAGGAATTTCCAAGCCGTGTTCTGGAACATATCCTACTACGACCACAACTATTTTGAGAGCATTTTCGGCGACTTCCGCTTCCCCGACGGCTCAAAGCCCAACTGGGACGCGCTCAACTGGCTGCAAAAACGTTTCATGCGCTGGTTCAACGCCGAGCGTACAAAGACCGTGCTTACCTTCCCTGTTGAGACAATGGCGTTGTTGTCGAAAGACGGCGACGTGGTTGACAAGGAGTATGCCGACTTCACGGCGCAGATGTACGCCGAGGGACACTCGTTCTTCACCTACATGAGCGACAACGCCGACTCGCTGGCTTCGTGCTGCCGTCTGCGCAACGAAATCCAGAACAACGGCTTCAGCTACACCCTCGGTGCCGGCGGCGTTTCCACCGGCTCGAAGAGCGTGCTGACCATAAACCTCAACCGCTGCGTGCAGGAGGCTACACGCCAGGGCAAGCCGTATCTCGACTACATCGCCGAGGTTGTTGACATAATGCACAAGGTGCAGATTGCATACAACGAAAACCTGAAAGACCTTGCGTCAAAGGGAATGCTGCCGCTTTTCGATGCGGGCTACATCAACATATCCCGCCAGTATCTCACAATAGGCGTGAACGGACTTGTGGAGGCTGCCGAATCTCTCGGCTATACTATTTCCGACAATCCCGAATACCTGAAGTTTGTGCAGGGCGTGCTCGGCACGGTGGAATACTACAACAAGAAATACCGCTCCAAGGAAGTTATGTTCAACTGCGAGATGATACCCGCCGAGAACGTGGGCGTGAAACACGCACGCTGGGACAGGGAGGACGGCTACTATGTGCCGCGCGACTGCTACAACAGCTACTTCTACGTTGTTGAGGACACAGCCACCCACATTCTCGAGAAGTTCCGCCTGCACGGGCACAAGTTCATCGAGCACCTCACAGGCGGCTCGGCACTCCACATGAACCTTGACGAACATCTTAGCGAAAAGCAGTACCGCCAGCTTCTGAAGGTCGCCGCAAAGGAAGGGTGCAACTATTTCACGTTCAACGTACCCAACACCGTGTGCAACGACTGCGGACATATCGACAAGCGTTACCTAAAGGAATGCCCTGTATGCCACAGCAAGAACATAGACTATCTTACCCGCGTCATCGGCTACCTGAAGCGCGTTTCCAATTTCTCCATGGACAGGCAGAAGGAGGCGGCACGCCGCTACTACGACAACCCCTCACGCGACAAGGACAGCGTTGAGGCAGCAACAGGCGCGGCTTCGGCGAACAGTTGAGAGTGATGCTGAAATACGTAGGCTACGACATAGTTTTTCAGGAAATTCCCGACGAGACCACTTTGGCGATAAACCTTTCGCTCTGCCCCAACCGCTGCAAAGGCTGTCACAGTCCGTACCTTTGGGAGGACAGGGGCGACGAACTGACGGCGGAAGCCCTTGACAGAATGGTTTCAGGCTTTGCAGGAGAAGTTACCTGCGTATGCTTCATGGGCGGCGACAACGCCCCGCAAGAAGTGGCGGCACTGGCACGCCACGTGCGCCAAAACTATTCCGGGCAGTTCCTCACGGCGTGGTATTCGGGCAAGCCCGATTTCCCCAAGGACTTCGACCGGGCGGCTTTCGACTTTGTGAAACTCGGTCCGTATATCCCCGAAAAAGGTCCGCTCAACAAGCCCACAACCAACCAACGCCTCTACCGCATAATGCCCGACGGCACAAACGCGGACATTACGGACAGCTTTTGGCGGAAATAAAAGAACAGACAAGAAATATAGCAATTCAATTTTACACGAAGATTCCCTGCACGAAGTGATTTCGGGCAGGGAATCGCCATTTTATAGAAAATTAGTATAGCATTTCACAATAAGCGACACGGATTAAATTAGCGGCGTGAGAGGTGGCATTTCAATGAATTACACCGCCGTAGGGGCGTATTGCATACGCCCTGAATTGCGCCAATTTGCGATATTGTGGCTACGGTTTGCGGTGTGCTTCATGCGGTTGCATACAGGGCGTATGCAATACGCCTCTACATATATAC
>CAVCON010000057.1:2575-12963 GCA_963603805.1 Oscillospiraceae bacterium | reverse complement strand
CTATAAAATTATGATACGAAATTTCACGATAACATCCATTATATTTTTGTTGTTTGCAGCGACGCATACAATGGCGCAAGACGACAATGAAAAAATCATCGTAGTTGCAGGTGTAGTCAACAAGATTACGTATCGTCCTGTTGTAAACGCTGATGCATATCTTATGACAGCAGACAGCGTTGTAGTTGATAGCATGAAAACTTTTGAATCGGATTCTGACGGTTCTAAAATAGGTACTATATACTTTAGACACACAAAAGAAGGGGAAAAATACATTATATGCGTAAAACACCCCAAGTACGAAACACTTTACATCCCCTTTGTGGCAAAATTGAAGAAAACGGAACAGTTTATGATTATTGGCTCAAAATTCCTTATGAAATTAAAACCTATGGAACACAAACTTGGCGAGGCTGTAGTAAAAGCCACCAAGGTTAAATTCTACTTGAAAGGAGACACAGTGGTATATAATGCCGATGCATTCCAATTGGAACACGGCAGTATGCTCGATGCCATTTTGCGGCAGATGCCCGGCGTACAGCTAAAAGACAATGGCGAAATTATCGTGAATGGGCGCAGGGTGGAGGAGCTGCTTTTGAACGGCAAGGAGTTTTTCAACCACGACAGGCAGATTATGCTCGACAACCTCCCTGCATATATGGTAAAGGACATAAAGGTTTATGAAAAAGAGAGCGAGAGAAGCAAGTTCTTCGGCGAGAACATAGACGGCAAGAAGCCGTACGTTATGGACGTGAACTTGAAACGCCAGTACTCGATAGGCTACATGGGCAACGCCGAAGTTGCCAGCGGTACGGAGAACCGCTACTTAGCGCGTATGTTCGCAATGAGGTTCACCCCACAGTCGCGCCTTTCGCTCTACGCCTTGATGAACAACGTCAATGACAGCCGCCGTCCGGGTGAGAACGGCGACTGGAGCCCTACCGAGGTTGGTGGCGGATTGGTGGCAACCCGCAAGGGCGCGCTCGATTATAATGTGGAGGACAAGAAAAAAGTTTTCCGCGCAAAAGGCGGTGTGGAAATGAAATACCAAAACATGGACAACCGCACATTCTCTAACAGCACGAACTTTCTTAGCGGCGGCGACACATACGGGCTTTCGCGAAACTCGTCAAAGGACTACAACACCTCATTTTACACTGAACACTCTTTCAGATACCAGAAAAAGGTGTTTGCAAGGTTCTTGCCAGTGTTCTCGTACAGCAACACCCGCAACCACAGCATTGCGCTCGCATCCGCACTCACGGAGAATGTTTACAAGAATGGCAGCGCACTGCTTGACAGCATATTCATGCCGGCAAGCAGTGATGACATAAAAAGAATGCTTATAAACCGCAGCAGGAGAATGGGGCTTAATCGCGCCCACCAATACGGATTTTCTGGTTCGGGGGCAATTTCATTCGAAGTTCCAAGTCTTTCTTCATATTTTACGGTTCATAGTTCGGGTGCCTACAGCAACGGTAAGAGCCGTGCCTACAATTTACAGAAAACCGAATTTCCTAAAACAGGGGCGGAGAACATCTTCAGAAACCAATACAGCCTCCTCCCCAGCGAAACGTACAATTTTAAAGTGGGCATAAGCGACTGGATGAAACTTACAAGATACTTCAGGTTCTCGCCAGGATATTTTTATTCTCAAAACTATTCCTCGGCAAACCGCGACCTGTTCAGCTTCGACAGGCTTGGCGATGAAACACTGCTGCCGTTCGGTTCGCTGCCCTCTACAAGCGATTCGATGATGCTGGCGAAAAGCGTGAGGGACTCCTACAACTCCATGCGGATGAACAACAAGCATTATGCGGGACTGTATTTCGGCTATGAGCGGTACGACATGAAAGACCAGCAACTGGAAATATACTTAGATGTACCGACTACCTTCACCCGTGACAACATACGCTATTTCCGCGACGGCAAGCGTGCAAACACCAGCCGCCACTACGCAACTTTCGAACCGAAACTCCGCATTGAATACCGCAGATACAAGCCTGACAGCACCGGCACGAGATGTCGCACATACGACATACGCATAAACAGCACGCAGTCGGCTCCCGATGTGCTATACTTTGTGCCGTGGTACAAGGACGACACAGACCCGATGAACATCTTCGTTGGAAACACCGGGCTTAAAGACTCCCGCACCTACAACTTGAGCTTCCAGCGATTGTTCTACAATACGGGGACGGGCGTAAACTGGCATTGGGACATAAACTACACCATAACGCAAAACGCCCTCGCCATAGGGCGCACCTACGACCGCAACACAGGCATAAGCACCATGAAGCCCGACAATGTGAACGGCAACTGGAAAATTTTCGGGGGATATTACTACTACACCCCGCTCGACAAGAAACGCCGCTGGGACATCAGCACGTTCACCATTGCCAACTACACCAACAGCGTTGACCTGTCGGGGGACGCGAACGCATCCTCCCTGCGCAGCGACGTTCACAACATAAGGCTTGCTGAATATATAAACGCCGGGGTGAACTTCAGCAAGATAGGCAAGATAGGCAAAATGCGCATAGGCGCGGCGGCGAGCGTGGACTGGTATAACGCCACAAGCCGACGCAAGGGCTTCAGAACCGTGAACGTGGAGAACCTGAAATACGGACTGACGTACAACTGGAATATGCCGCACGACATCGACTTCTCCACCGACCTGATGATGTACAGTCGCTACGGCTACGAGGACAAGGGCATGAACACAAACGACTTTGTGTGGAACGCACGCCTGTCGAAAGGCTTCCTGAAAAGCACGTTCATCCTTACGCTGGAGGGATTTGACATTCTGCACAACCTGTCAAACGTAACGCGCAGCCTCAATGCACAGGGCAGGGTTGAGACATTCTCGAACGTAATTCCGAGCTACGCCATGCTCCACCTTACGTACCGCCTGAACATAAAGCCAAAGAAACGCCCGGGAGACGAATAATGCGGTTTGAACCTTTTGCGGAAGATGAAGTTTACACGGCAGTTTGACCAGATGGACTGCGGGCCGGCGTGCATACGCATGATTGCCTCGCACTACGGAAAGGAATATCCCCTTTCGTACCTCCGTTCCCTCTCGCACCTTACGCGGGAAGGGGTGAGCGTGGCGGGAATACGCGACGCCCTCGGCGAGATTGGCATGGAAAGCGCAACGTTTGAGGTAACGCCCGAGCAACTGCGCGAAAAATGCCCCCTGCCAGCCATTCTGCACTGGGAGCAAAACCATTTCGTGGTGCTGTATGGCGTGAGGCGCAGCCGGCTCACCGGGCGTTGGAAATACTGCGTGGCAAACCCCGCATACGGAAAGCACAGCTTTCCCGAAAAGACTTTTGAGAAGTTCTGGCTAAACGGCGAAAAGGGCGTGGTGGTCGCCATTGAGCCTACCGAAGACTTTTACAAGCGCAAGCCAGTTAAGGAAAAGCACAGCTTTGTGCGCTTTGCACGGAAATATGTGTGGCCGTTCCGCTGGGAGATGTCGCAGTCGGTGATGGGCATGTTTTTCGGGCTTCTGCTGTCGTTGGTAATGCCGTTCCTCACACAGGCGATGGTTGACGATGGCATAGGCATGAGGGAAATGGGGCTGATATACAAAATACTGCTGGCGCAGATTTTCATATTTGCCGGCACATTCTCTATGGAGCTTATAGGCAGCTGGGTGAGCCTTTACATGAGCACGCGGATTAACATAAACGTGCTTGGCGACTATCTCACGAAACTCATGAAGCTGCCCATGACATTTTTCGAGACGAAAAGCGTGGGCGACTACCAGCAACGCCTCGGCGACCATTCGCGCTTGCAGGGCTTCGTTACCTACAGCACACTCCAAACCCTGTTTTCAATAATATCAGTGCCGTTCTACCTTGTGATTATCGGCATATACAGCCGCATAATACTGGCGGCGTATCTTTTCCTCACATTGCTCGGGGCTTTGTGGATGGCTTACTTCTTCCGCCGGCGTAAGGCCCTTGACTACGAACAGTTCAAGATTAGTGCGGAGAACAGCAACAAGCAATACGAACTCATGTCGGGCATCTGCGACATAAAGCTCAACGGATATGACGACTACAAGATAAACGAGTGGCGCGGGTTGCAGGACCGCCAGTACCGCATGAGCCAAAAGGTTCTGAAGCTCGGGCAGGTGCAGAACACCGGCTTCACGCTCATAGGTCAGTTGCGCAACATTTTCATTACCTGCTGGATTGCGGCGGAGGTAGTGAACGGCAACCTCACACTGGGCATGATGATGAGCATATCGGTCATCATAGGGCAGGTGAACGGCCCGCTTTCGCAGCTAATAGGCTTCCTGCAACAGTTTCAGGACGCAAAGATAAGCCTTGAACGCTCCGAGGAAGTGCAGCTTTGCAAAAACGAGGACGGCGTGGGACAAACGGATGTGCCGCAGGACTCCCCACGCGACATAGAGGTGAGAAACCTCTCGTTTTGCTACACCGGCAGCATAGGAAAGCCCGCGTTGCAGGATGTGAGCTTCCGCATTCCGGCGGGAAAGATGACGGCAATCGTGGGCGAGAGCGGAAGCGGCAAGACAACGCTCATGAAACTGCTGCTGAAGTTTTACGAGCCTACGAAAGGCGAAATTCTCCTGGACGGACGCGACATTGCGGAATACTCGGCAAAGTCCATGCGCCATGCATCGGGGATTGTTATGCAGGAAAACTTCATTTTTTCCGACACCGTGGAGAACAACATAATGCTCGGCGAAACGCGGGACAGCCAAAGATTAGAGAATGCCATCGAGACGGCGTGCCTGTCGGAATATGTGGAGAAGCAGCCGCTCGGACTAAAGACGAAAATCGGCTCGGAAGGCATCGGCGTGAGCGGCGGTGAGAAACAGCGCATAATGATTGCGAGGGCGGTTTACAAGCATCCGCAATACCTCATGCTTGACGAGGCCACAAGTTCGCTCGACGCGGAGAACGAAAGGAAGATAAGCGAAAATCTTGAGAAAAGCTTCAGCGGCAGCACGCGCATAGTAATCGCCCACAGGCTCTCAACGGTAAAAAACGCCGACAACATAGTGGTGCTGCGCCACGGCAAAGTGGCGGAAAGCGGCACACACGCCGAACTCGTGAGGAAGCGCGGGTATTACTACGATTTGGTTCACAACCAACTTGAACTGGAAAGATGAAAAAGCTGGTCATACGATACGGAGTGTTCGTGATTCTCGCGATAATGTTCGCCGGGATAGTCTTTATAACCGACGGACTTGAGTTGCAGGACAAGAAAGCGGTAAGCATTGTTGTGGGAAAGTCAAGCTGCCGCATTTACATGGACCGGGACGGAAGCGCACTGCCCTCCCCCGGCGACACATTATATATTGTGCAGACCCGCCACGGCAACATGAAGTTTGTTGCCGACACGGCATGGACGGAAAGCACCAACGCCGTTGTTCGGTCGCGCATACCCGCCCCACACTGCGTCAGGGAAAGAATGCATGGCGACACATATTCGCCGGGCTACATACTTGCCGGGAAAAAGAAGCTGCGCGACATGGTTATGAGGCGCATCGGGAAATAAAGCGAAAAGACGGCGTTTGGGTCTGCGAAAGGACTGTTTGCATAATAAAGACAAAACCAACCCATGTATGCGCCTGCCATTCCCCCAAAAGGAGCATACCATACAAAGTCCTTTCCTAATCTTTTTACTTCGGTCGAAGCAAGCACATTGAACATTCGTTATAAATTCTTATATCGGTCGCAGTAAAAGCATTGAACGAACGTGGCACGACCACCTTGAAAGTATGCCAATACCAAGATTACACATGATACGAGTTTCCATGAAACTTTATCATGGTCTTCCCATTATCTCCTTACAGTTCTATTAAGGGATTGCGTTTACCACAACGCGATTTTTCCTGCAACACCCAAGTCAAGGGTTGCCGTTGCAATGCCCAACGCTTGAAACACGCGGCTCATTGTAGGCAGCGTTATAACACTTGTACCTTTCTCCAACTTTGATATTTGGGCACGCTGCACACCGATACGCTCGCCAAGTTCCTCTTGCGTAAGGTTCTGCGCCAACCGGGCCTTGCGTATGGCTTCGCCTACTATGTAAGCGTTCACATCCTCTTTGAGTCTAGCTTCCATGGCTTCGCGCTCCGGAGTGCCCCTCTTGCCCCAAAGTTTGTCTTTCATATTGTCTGCCGGTATCAATTTCATCTGTGCCATAATGCTATTTCTTTTTATTGTCAAAGTACTCTTTTCTTATTTTCTCCGCCTTGGCAATCTCTTTCAGTGGTGTCTTTTGGGTTTTCTTTACTATGCCATGCGTGGCAATGACCAAGGTGTCCTGCTCGGTGTCCCAAAAGGAGAAAAGCCTGTAGCAAATACCATTATAGAGAGTGCGGAACTCCCATATATCGGTATTTTCAAGCTTCTTGAAGATGTCGGCTTCCCTCACCCCTTCCTCAACCTTGAAGATATTGTAGTATATCTTCTGTTGAGCCTTGAATGGTTGCGCATCCAAAAAGCCTTGCGCCTCTTCAGTCAACACCACTTTAAGTTTTTTGACGCCCATTTGCCTGATTTATGGTACAAAGATAATATTTTGTTTCCAAGCAACGATACAGCGTTCAAGTATTTCTGTTTTGTACGACTAATTTTTATCACCTTAGCAACCTAAATAACATTAAAGTCGTCCCTTAACAGTATGCCCAAAACGGCAATATATTTATTATGCAACAAAAAAACGGATTTTTCTGTCACAAACTGGCATGTGCTTGCGTATATGCTATAAAGGGGAGCGCATTTCGGTGTTGCGGCACAAAAAGGACGCGACGTTATGCAGTGAACTTTAATTTGTTTATATTTGCATTGGTAAATTATTAATCATCAACAAACTTCAATTATGAAGAAACTCCTTTTATCCCTTGTTGCCGCCCTGACTATCGGCGGCGTTGCAACCACACGCGCACAGGTTAAGTTTGGCGTTGTGGGCGGTTTGAACGTTTCAAAGCTCTCCTACGACCGCAGCAAGCTTTTCGCTTCCGAAAACCGCGCCGGCTGGTTCATCGGCCCCAAGATGTGGGTCAAAGTTCCCCTCGTCGGGCTTGGCGTGAACGCCGCCGTGGAATACAACCAACGCCGCCTTTACGGTGAGGTGAAGGAAAGCGACGGCACGATTTCAAAGGCCGACTACTACAAGAGCATCGAAATTCCCATAAACGTGCGCTACAGCATTGGTCTTGCCTCGCTCGCATCGCTTTATGCCGAGACAGGCCCGCAGTTCGGCTTCACCGTCGGCGATAAAACCCCTTCGGACATAGTAAAGTTCAAGTCGTCGAACGTTACATGGAACGTGGGGCTTGGCGTGCGCCTTGTGAACCATCTGGAAATCGGCGCGGCATACAACATAGCCCTCAGCAACTTCGGCGACATTCACATTCCTGTGGTTTCGGACGTTGCAAAGAACGCCAAGAGCGACTTCAAGACAAACTCCTGGCAGGTTTCGGCAGCTTATCTGTTCTGAGAGAAAGCGGCAAGGCAAAATACACATAAATGAAAAGGTTTCTTTTTTCCTTGTTCGCCATGTTTGTTGCCAGTGGGGCGGCCTGTGTTTCGGCACAGGTGAAGTTCGGTGTTGTCGGCGGTTGGAGCACCCACAACAAAATGGTCTTTGAACGCAGCGACGCTTTCACGACCCAAACCCGCTATGGCTGGTATTTCGGTCCGAAGATGTGGGTGAAAATCCCCGTTACAGGACTTAGCGCAAACGTGGCGTTGGAATACAGCCAGCGGAATTTCTACTGTGGGGCAAAGTATGAGGGGAAGATTGGCATGGCAAGCAAAAAGTATTGCAGCCTGGAAATTCCCGCAAATTTGCGCCTCGGCTTCAGCCCCGCTCGCAAAACCGACGTTTATCTGGAAACCGGTCCGCAGGTTGCCATTACGATGGGCAGCAGGAAAGCCGCGAACATCATGAAGTTCAACCCCGTGAACCTTTCATGGAGCATGGGTGCCGGCGTGCGCCTTTTCAACCATATAGAAGTGGGCGGGCTTTACAACTTTGCGCCGGTGAGCTTCGGGACAATCTACAACCCACGGCAGCCGGAAACCTCCAAAAGGGCGAAATCGGGCATGATGCCGCGCTCGTGGAACATAACGATGGACTACGTGTTTTGACCGCTGAAAATTAACAGTGCCGCTCTTGCCGGTGTGGCGGTGTCCGTGCCCGGCGGGAGCGGTGTGTTTTGAAAATGCAATAAGAAAATAGAACTACTACCTGATATGAACAGAATTATACCTTTGCTTTTCGCCGCCTTTGCGGCGGTTTCCACACAGGCTGCGGAAACACGGCGTTGGATACGCTCGAACGCCATTTCGCCCGACGGCTCGAAGATTGCCTTTGTTTACCACGGCGACATTTTCGTTGTTCCCTCAACAGGCGGCACGGCACGCCAGATAACGAGCAACCCGGCATACGACACCGCCCCCGCGTGGTCGAAAGACGGCAAGCTCATCGCGTTCTCCTCCGACCGTCTTGGCGGCTTCGACGTTTACGTAACCTCTGCCGACGGCGGAACGCCCAAGCGTCTCACCACGCATTCGGCAAGCGAGATGGTGGAGGCTTTTCTTCCCGACGGACGCATACTCTACCGTTCATATTATATGCCCACGGCGGAGGACGGCATTTTTCCCGGACAATTCCAGCAGGTTTACTCGGTTGACACGGCGGCTTCGCGCCCCAAGAAGTTCTCCGAGCTGTTCATGACAGGCATATCTGTAAACGCCCAAGGCGAAGTGCTGTATCAGGACAAAAAGGGAATGGAGGACACATGGCGCAAACACCACACCTCACCAGTAACCCGCGACATCTGGCTAACGAGCCTCGACCCCACGAAGCGCACATACAAAAAAGTCTCCGACTACGCAGGAGAATGCCGCAACCCTCAGTGGGCACCCGGCGGCAAAAGCTATTACTACCTTGAGGAAAGTTCCGGCTCGCTCAACGTTTGGAAGCGCAACATTGACGGCAGCGGCAAGAAACAGATAACTTTCTTCAAGAAGAATCCGGTGCGCTATCTGTCGGTTGCCGAAAACGGACGGATGAGTTTCAGTTACAACGGCGACCTTTACACGATGAGTGAGGGCGAAGAGCCGAAACGCTTAGACTTGAAGATAATCTCGGACAACACCCACGACGATCACAGGACGGAGACCGTGAGAAGTGGCGGCTTGGGCGGACTGTCGGTGAGCAAGGACGAGAAACTGATTGCTTTCGTTGCGAGAGGCGAGGTTTACGTTACCACGCCCGACTACGAGACCTCAAAAAGAATAACCAACACAACCGAGGCGGAAGTAAACGTTTCGATTTCGCCCGACGGCAAGACGCTTGTGTATGACAGCGAGCGCAACGGTGTTTGGGGAATATACAAGACAACCATGCCGCGCAAGGACGACGACAACTTTGTTTACGCACGCGAGCTGAAGGAGGAGCCGCTAATTGTGGGCAAGGAGGCTTGCTACGCCCCCGCTTTCTCGCCCGACGGCAAAAAGGTGGCATATTGGGCAAACCGCAGCGAGCTGCGCGTTTACGACATGGCATCAAAGACATCGCGCACCGTGCTGCCGGGAAAGGACAACTATTCCTACACCGACTTTGACCTTAACTTTGAGTGGTCGCCCAACAGCAAGTACCTTCTCGCCACATACATGGGCGGCGGCGGATGGAACAACGCCGACGTTGCGCTTGTTTACGCCGACGGCTCAAAGGTTGTAAACCTCACCGAGAGCGGTTACAGCGACGGCAAGGCGCATTGGGCGCTTGACGGCAAGGCTGTTGTTTTTGCGAGCGACCGCGACGGCTACCGCAACCACGGAAGCTGGGGTACGCAAAGGGACGTTTACGCAATGTTCCTCGACCAGGAGGCTTACGACCGCTTTAAGATGAACAAGGAGGAGCGCGAGCGTTACGATGCCGCCAAGAAGAAACTCGAAGAGGACAAGAAGAAAAAGGACGAGGATAAGGACAAGGACGCAAAGGACAATAAAAAGTCCGGGAAAAAAGACGGCAAGGACGCGAAAAAAGGTAACGGAAAGAAATCCGACAAATCTGCCGCCAATGACAGCGTAAAAGCCAAGAAAGATTCCGTTGAGGACGTTAAGCTGCTGCTCGACGGACGCGAAGACCGCATTGAACGCCTCACGATGGCCTCCTCATACCTTGGCGACTTCGCCCTCTCGCCCGACGGCACGAAGATTTACTACATCGCACAATTCTCCACAAGCTGCGACATCCATGTGCGCAACCTCGAAGACGGCAGCGACCGCGTGGCGGTTCCCGACTTCGGTTTTGGGAAGTTTGTGGCTTCCGCCGACGGCAAGAACGTTTACGCCGGGGGCAGGAAGATACGCAAGGTTTCGCTC
>CAVCON010000057.1:0-2565 GCA_963603805.1 Oscillospiraceae bacterium | reverse complement strand
GCTCGACAACGGAAACCAGAAATTCATAGAGATTAAGGCGGACTACGACTGGAGCGTTTCAAAGGAAAACGCCTACATTTTCGAACACGTGGTGAACCTTTTGAAGGACAAGTTCTACCGCGCCGACATGGGCGGCGTTGACTGGAACTACTACGCCGACAACTACCGCCCCTTTGTGAAGGACATCGACAACAAGTATGACATGGCGGAAATGATGAGCGAGATGCTCGGCGAGCTTAACGCCTCGCACACCGGGGCGCGCTACGGCGGCACGAGCGCAGACCTCCCAACGGCGAGCCTCGGGGCTTTCTACGATGAGGACTATGACGGTGCAGGACTGAAGATAAAGGAAATACTCAAGAAAGGCCCGCTCGACTTTATCGGATGCAAGGTAAAGGCCAGCGACATAATAACCAAAATCAACGGCAAACCCATAGAAAAGGGCAAGGACTATTTCCCGCTCCTCGCAGGGCTTTCGGGCAAGCACACACTGCTCACGCTGACCAACGCAAAAGGCAAGGGCGAATATGAGCAGGACGTAAAGCCCATAAACGGTGGCATGGAGCGCGAACTGCTCTACAACCGCTGGCTCAAACAGCGCGAGGACATGGTGGAGAAGTACTCCGGCGGCAAGATAGGCTATGTGCACGTCCGCGCAATGAACACTCCGAGCTTCCGCAAGGTGTTCTCGCGTGTGCTTGGCAAGCTGCGCAACAAGGAGGCTCTTGTGGTTGACATACGCAACAACGGCGGCGGATGGCTTCACAACGACTTGGGAGTGCTGCTAAGCGGAAAACTTTTCGCCACCAACGAGCCGCGAGGGCAGTTCATAGGCAACGACCCCTATATGCGCTGGTTCAAGCCCTCGGCAGTGGTTATGAGCCAGAACGACTACTCCAACGCCCACGGCTTCCCCTATATGTACAAGACGCTCGGCATGGGCAAACTTGTGGGTGCGCCGATGGCAGGCACGATGACCGCCGTGTGGTGGGAGACGCAGTATGACGACGCGATTGTGGTGGGAGTGCCGCAGGTGGGCGTGAAGGATTTGAACGGCAACTACCTCGAAAACCAGACGCTAAACCCCGATGTGGAGGTGATTCCCACCCCCGAACAAACCCTTAGCGACGATGATGTGCAGGTGAAGCGTGCCGTTGACCTGCTGCTCGGCAAGTAAATTCACACAAACAATACATATTATATGGACAACAAAGAAATGAAATTCTGTCAGAGTTGCGGAATGCCGCTTACAGACGACATTCTCGGCAGCAACGCCGACGGAAGCAAGAACAACGAGTATTGCATCTACTGCTACAAGGACGGCGCATTCACCGGCGACTTCACAATGGAGGAAATGGTTGAATACTGCTCCATGTTTGTGGAGCAATACAACAAGAACACAGGCAAGCACCTCACCTGCTGCGAATACAAGGAGGTGCTGCGCCAGTTTTACCCGACATTGAAGCGTTGGAACCTTCCAAAGGACCAGATACCGCACGCAGACCACCCCATGAAGAAAGTGTATATTGAAGAAGTGAACACCCTTGGCATAAAAGGTCTGCATATTGAAAACCTGTTCGTTCTTCAAGGCTCATTCATCAACCAGGAGTACAAACTCAACGGCAACTCCCTGTTCTTGCTGGACAACAACGCCACTTACTGGGGCACGCAGGTGGAAAATCCGAACGCCGAGGGACGCCTTTTCGGCATAGCGTGCGATGAGAAATACATCCTCGTTTCCGAGTACGGCAAGGACGGCTCTGACCCGGAAATTGTGATGCTGAAAAGGAGATAAGATGCACTGGCATGTAGGCAAACCCGTGTTTGCGCCAAAGGCAAAGCTTTATGGGCAGCGCACGTGCCACATCGCCGATGCGGAGGCAAACCTGATTGAAACTGGCTCGTTCACGGAAGCATAAAAAAACAAACAAACGCGACTATTGCAAAGGATGCACTTCACGCAGGTGCATCCTTTTTTGTTGCCATACAACCTTTGCGCCCTCACAAACACACAAAACGCGATTAATCAACAAATCGTATCATTGTAGAGGCGTATTGCATACGCCCGAATTGCGCGGATTTTACAATGTTATGGCGATAGTTCGCATAGTTGCGCAATGCAGTTCACACAATGGCATACAGGGATAAGCGACATACGTTACAAATATGCAAACAACAATTAACCAGAGAATTGCATCGCTTGTAGGGGCGTATGGCATACGCCCTGAAATGCGTGGATTTTGCAAAGTAAAGCGGCAGTTTGTGGTGTGGTTTATGCGACAGCATACAGTGCGTATGCGACACACGTTATAAATACGCAAACAACAATTAATCATAGAATTGTGCCGCCGTAGGGGCGTATTGCATACGCCCTAAATTGTGCGGACTTGCAATGTATTGACGGCGGTTCGCATTGCAGTTTTGGCGGTGGTGTACAGGGCGTATGCCATACGCCCCTACAAATGGTGCAAACCACAATATAGACACCTTTTCTAAAACACCCCGGAAACTACATCGGATGTAAGAAAAACTATGTCCGATGTAGAAAAAATTATGTCTGATATA
>CAVCON010000056.1:0-13221 GCA_963603805.1 Oscillospiraceae bacterium | reverse complement strand
GTCTGATATAATTCAAATTACATCAGACCTTTTTTCGCCTTTCTCAAACCGCTGAAAAACAAATCGTTGTATCAAACATTCTTTGTTTGGACATCTTTCTGAAAACTAGCGTCTTACGCAAATCAGAGTGCCTCTGTGGTTTCTTTGGCAGCAACCCTGCTGCACGGATGTGCAATGTGGGAGACATGGAAATCCCGGCTTTTATGATTTCCTGCCACGGACGAGGGGTTGTGTCGGCTTTTTCCTGTTCGTAATTTGCCGGCGTTTGTTGTGGAGGCTATTCCAAATATTTTGTGTAAGTTTGCAGAAATGTCGAACTAAGTTTTATGCAAATATGAAAAAAGCTTTTTTACTGGTGGCTTGCGCGGTGATGGCTGTGATGCCGTCGTGCGCGAGGAAGAACACCCCTGCGGTTGCCGGAACGGACAACACCGAACAGGTTGCCGCTGACAAGAAGAACTTCAAGGTGAAGACCTTGCCGCTTGCCGTTACGAGCAAAATTCTCGAAACCATACAGAAGGACTACAAGGGCAAGGTGGTGTTTGTTGACCTATGGGCTACGTGGTGCGGCCCATGCCGCCACGCCATGGTTTCGGTTGATTCCATAAAGCCCGAACTTATGAAGAAAGGCGCGAAGTTTGTTTACATCACCGGCGAGACTTCCCCCGAAAAGACCTGGAACGAGATGATTCCCAACATAGCCGGCGACCATTACCGCCTTACCAAGGCGCAGTGGAAAACACTTTGCGAGGAGCAGGGCGTGCGCGGCATTCCATGCTACAAGCTCGTGAACAAGGACGGCTCAACGGCTTTCTCGAACCTCACGGAGGGCGGCTATCCCGGCAACGAGATTATAAAGCCCGAAATAGAGAAGGCTCTCGGAAAGAAGTAGGCTCGCATGGGCGGAACACACCTCGGGGCGCAACGCCCCGGGGCTTTTTTACTTTGAAAGAACAACATGCAAAATGCCTTGCAAAGGCGATATTATATGACCGAAGAAGAAAAGCTGAAGACAGAGGAACGCATTGTGGAGGTGCTGAAAACCGTGTACGATCCCGAAATCCCGGTGAACATATACGACCTCGGGCTTGTTTACAAGATAGACTTGAAGGAAGATGGGGCTTTGGACGTTGACATGACGCTTACCGCCCCGAATTGTCCCATGGGCGACTATATTATGGAGGATGTGCGCCAGAAGCTTGAGGGCATCGAGGAGGTGAAACAGGCTAACGTGAACCTTGTGTTCGACCCGATTTGGGATCAGTCGATGATGAGCGACGAGGCAAAGGTTGACCTCGGGTTTATGTAGAAACCGGGATGAAGAACGTATATTTCATTTCGGACGCGCACCTCGGCTCGTGGGCCACAATGCACCGCCGCACGCAGGAGCGCAGGCTTGTGCGCTTTCTTGACGACATAAAGCCCCACGCCGCCGCCGTTTATATGCTCGGCGATATGTTCGACTTTTGGTACGAGTACAAATATGTTGTGCCAAAGGGCTACACGCGCTTTCTCGGAAAGGTGAGCGAGTTGACAGACAGCGGGGTGGAAGTGCATTTTTTCGCAGGAAACCACGATCTTTGGCTTCTTGACTATTTCGAGAAGGAGTGTGGCATGATTGTCCACCGCGAGCCGATGACCGTTGAGATATACGGAAAAATCTTTTTCCTTGGTCATGGCGACGGGCTTGGGAACTGCAGCAGGACGTTCAGGATGCTCCGCGCCGTTTTCCACAGCCGTGTGTGCCGCAGGCTTTTCTCAAACCTCCATCCGCGATGGGCGATGCAGTTCGGGCTTTCGTGGGCAAAGCATTCACGGCTCAAGCGCGTTGACGGCAAAGAACCGGCTTTTCAGGGCGCGGACAAAGAATCTTTGGTAAGTTTCTCGAAGGAATACTTGGCAACCCACCCGGAAATAAACTATTTCATTTTCGGGCACAGGCATATAGAGATTGACATGAACCTGTCGCAGGATTCCCGGCTTCTTGTTATAGGCGAATGGATGTCGCTTTTCACTTACGCCGTGTTTGACGGCAAACATCTTTTTATGGAGAATTACGTTGAGGGAGAGAGCAAGCCGTAAGTTTTTTTACAGTTTGCCCCCTTCCGTTTCTCAATCTGATGTTTTAAGTTCCGCAGACACAACCTTGGCGTTCCCGCCCTCAACCCCGAGCATATAGTCTCCTCCGTTTTCTATTGTAAATTCGAGAACCGTCTGCTTGTTTTCGCTGTTGGCAAACTTGCATGATGCCACGGTTGCATTGTTTTCGCTGTTCACAGCCTTTATCTCTCCGTTTCCGTATGCGTTTATTTTTAGGGCGTATCTGCCTTTTTTCAGCGTCAGGCCTTGGAAAAGGAACTGCCCTGCCTTTATTTCCGCCCCACTGCGCGTAATCTTCACAACTCCTCTGCGACTCCAGTAGCAGCGTCCGTCCTTGAAGTCGCCGTTAAGGATGGCGGAACTTGAGGGAATGCCGCAGTCGTTGCGGAAGTTCGTGGGCGTAACGCAAAGCAGGTTGCACTCGTTGATGTATTCGTTGTTGAAAATCCAAAAGTCCTGTACGGTTGAGAAGTCATCGGTCTCGGAATTGTCGAAAGGCTTACCGTCAAACGGATTGTCGGGCCAGGTTCCCACAGAATAGCCCCCGGCAAGGATGCAGTCGGTAACTTTCACGCTGTCTATAATCTGGTTTTGCGGTTCCGGGTTTGTAGTGCCCCACGGTATGACTGCAATCGCCTTTCCTCCCCCGCTGCTGAAATAGGAATGCTCCACCGTAACGTTTCTTGCGCCGTGCGGCTTGAGATCGTGGTAAGCCCTCCACGGAGACACGTTGTTTCTCGGGTCGCGATACGAGGACGAGAGCGTAACGCCGTCATCGTTCGACTCGAAAAAGCAACGCTCAATTTTCACCCTGTGCGTCCCGCTGCTAAGTCCCAGCCCGTCGCCGCTCACGCAGGCAGCGTCGTACATCTTCACGTTTCCAACGAAAAGGTTTGAGTCGTTGTCCAAACTCGTGTGGTAACAGTTTGTGCGCATAATGTCGAAATCCTGCAAAACAATGTCACGGCAGTCGCTGAACACCACTGGGACGATGTGTATCCTGTCTTCGCAGTTTGTGGCATAGTGTTCAATGTCGGGGTCTTTGGTGTAGGGGTCGTTCATCCTTATCACGCCGCCTCCGCATACCTTTATGCGGTATTGGTCTTTGGCAAACAGCAGCGGCTTGTTCACGAAGTGCGAGTGCGTCCAGGGAATGCCGGGGATAACCATGTCGTGTCCGTAGAGCGGCGAATAGTCGTAGTCCCTGCGGTCTCCGCTCTGCCACAGCACAGCCCCTTTCTCAATCTTGAACTCCACGTCGTGCTTCAGCTCCACGCTTGTAATCACATACCGCCGTCCGTAAGGGGCGTCGCTTCCCGGCACTACAACCCTTCCGCTTCCCGCCCCGCTTGCGGCGTTTACGGCAAGCTGGAAGGTGCGTGTGTCGTCGGTGAAGCCGTCCCCCTTAGCCCCATAGTCGAGTACGTTGAAGTCTTCGTTTGTAACGAGGAAGTCGTATGGGTTATCGGTGAAATCCTCCCAGTTCTCTATATAGAAAGGCGAGCCTACAGGCACTTCCTCCCTGCCGTTTGACAGCGTGGCGACGAAGCGCGATGCCAGGTGCGTCATATTGGGCTTGTCGGCGCGCATAAGCGGCAGATCGTCTATCTTGGTCTGCGCCGCGAGTTTTTGGGTGGAGTAAACTTTCTTTCCTTTGCTAAAGTCGCCGAAGTGCATCAGCGGCAGGGTGTATATGTTCAGCTCGTTGTATTCCCTTGCCGCCTCTGCGCCGATGTCGGCAACGATGTGTATCATCGGGCTGTCGGCCTTGCACGAAAGTATTCTGCCTATTTTCTTGCGTATCGGCTCTTCGCGCTCAAAGGTTATGCGATCGATTGCCATGCTTCCCTTGCCCGCGCCGAGCGGCTCGAACATTATGCCCGCGTAGTTGCCCTCTGTGGGAATGTCGGACATATTGAAGAAGTAGTTCTTCCTGCCTTCGTCCTTTGAAATGGCGAAAACCTTTGAGTGGTTCCTGAACACGCTGTCCTTGTCTGTGGTGTAGCTCACGCGTATGCTGTCCGCCCCGCATCGGTTGTCAATCACGGCGCGTATGGTGTTGCGCTCGCTTGCCGGCGGACTGAAAAGGTTGTTTATGCTTCCCGAAAGCGCGTCGGTGTAAACCGCCCCCGGCTTCTTGAAAGTGTAAACAAGGGCGTCATCTGCGTATGAAATCTTGCCGTTTGTAGCCTTGAACACGCCTATGCTTTGCGGAACAGTGAAGTCGAAGTCAATCGGCGCACCCGCAACAATTCCGTCAACCAGAAACTCCCTATAGTCGCTCCACACGTCGGGCGTGGGGGTGTAAAGCCCTATCTCCATGTCATCCACTTTGCTCAGAAACTTGCACTCCGTGCAGTCGAAAGCCACCGTGCGCCATAGCGTGGGTATTATGTGCGCCACACAGTCGAAGCTCTCCTTGCCGCTTTTCAGCGTCAGCTTCACGAAGATGTCCTGCACAGGGGCTGTGCGGGCGAAAATGCTGAACTGTATGAACGGCGTCTTTTGCAGGTTGAGCGGTTTGCCGAAGCTGCGCCCTATGGTGCGCCATGTGTCCCCGCTCACAGCCTTGCTCCTCACCATCATCACCTGCTTGCCCTCGTGCACTGTGGGGTAGAAGTCCTTGCCGTCGGTGATTTCCACGCCATCCACTCCGCCGCGTGCCTTAAAGCCGTCAGTGCCGGTCTCAAACAGGGCTATCGCCTTTTTGTTAGCGAGCGACACCCTGTGGGAATAGTCGTGCAAGGGTTTTACTGTTTCCTGCGCCGTGGCGGGCAAGGCGGAAAATGCCAAAAGCACTGCAAGTGCAAAGAAGTTTAGTTTCATGATATGCCGGTATTTTTGTCGGATAATTGCGGTCTTTATGTTGCCGTTGTGTGCAAAGTTAATGAAAAAAATAGCTTTTTGCGCTGTTGTCGCGAAAAGCGGAAAAATCGGAAAGAAATTAGGGCGTGAAACAAGGCTTTTGCGTGCAAACTGCCTAACATCCTGAATGCCAAAATTTTGCCTTGATGCAGTATTGGCTGTGTAACTTTTTGGCTTACAGAGGTTTGAAATCGGCAAAAAAAGGTCTGATGTAGTTTAAATTATGTCTGATATAATTTTTTCTACGTCCTATGTAGTTTTTCCTATGTCCGATGTAGTTTTCGGGGTGTTTTGAAAATAGGGGGCAAATGATGAGTTTTGCGCGATTTGTTGCGGAGCAATTCTCCCGAAAAACGGACGAAAAAGCGTAATTTTGCATTTTACAGCAAAAACGTGCAATGGAGGAGCAAAACCGATTTGGAATGAAGCCGCAGATAGCCGTTGTGAGCCGCAACACGCTTGCCGCGAGCGGACTTGCATCGCTTATAGAGAGCGTGATGCCAATGGCGGAGGTGTGCGTGTTCAACAGCATGGGCGAAATCCGCGAGCCGCAGGCTTCCGGGTTTTACCATTTTTTCATATCCGCAGACGTTCTTGTTGAAAACCGCGACTTCTTCATGCCCCTGTGCCACAAGACCATTGTCGTAACCGAGGGCGGGAGAAATCCTGTAATTCCCGCGTGTTTCCGCACGCTCGACGCAACTCTCGACAGCCGTTCGCTGCTGCGGGAGTTTCTGAAAATGGAGCAGATGGCCCACGGCGGAGGACGGAGGCTGCCCGAGGAGGTGAGGCGAAACACCGGCGGGGCGGTGAGGCCGCAGGAGCTAACCCCGAGGGAGGTGGAGGTTTTGCGCGAGCTTGTAATGGGGCATATCAACAAGGAGATTGCCGACCGGCTGAACATAAGCCTAACCACCGTTATAACCCACCGCAGGAACATAATGGAGAAGCTGCACGCAAAATCCGTAGCGACGCTTGCCATATACGCCGTGATGCACGGCATAGTGCCGGTCGACAAAATCTGATGCCGAAAGGCAAGGCGCATTGCAGGGCGGGTGTGCAAGATTCGGAAATAAGTATTACCTTTGCCAGATTAAAGAAAGGCAAAAATGGAGCGACTTCTGCACTACACATGGCAAAACAGGCTTTATCCCGCCACAGGGCTTGGGACAACCCATGGCGTGCCGCTTGAAATAATAACCCCTGGCGTGCACAACCATGACGCAGGGCCGGACTTCATCGGAGGCGTGGTGAGAATAGGCGGGACGGAACTTGCGGGAAACGTGGAGATACACACAAAGAGCAGCGACTGGACAAGGCACGGACACGACAAAGATCCGAAGTACGCCAACGTTGTGCTGCACGTGGTTTCGGAAGCCGACACCGAAGTGTCTGACTGCAACGGCAGACAACTGCCGCAATTTGTCATGCGTGTGCCGAAGTATGTCGAGGACAACTATTCGGAACTCTGCCGTGAGGAACGCTTTCCGCCATGCTGGCGCAATGTGGGCAACATTCCGGAAATAAAGGTCAATGGCTGGCTGTCGTCGCTCCATGTGGAACGCCTCGAGGCAAAGGTGGCGCGGATATACGACTGCCTGCGCCGCTGCGGACGCGATTGGGAGAAAGTGTGCTTCGTAACAGTGGCGCGCAATTTCGGTTTCGGAGTGAACGGCGACGCTTTCGAGGAATGGGCGTACAATGTGCCGCTAAGCGCAGTGGGAAAGCACCGCGACAATCCCTTTCAGGTGGAGGCGATGTTCCTTGGTCAGGCGGGGCTGCTCGATGAAAGTTCTGTTCCGTCCAAATACCGGGATGCGGCGTTGCAGGAGGGGTGGTTCTCCAAGCTTGCCGGCGAATACGCTTTCCTTTCCCATAAGTTCTCGCTTGCACCCATGCCCGTGGAGCATTGGAAGCTGCTGCGCACGCGCCCGCAGAATTTTCCGCACATAAGGCTGTCGCAGCTCGCCGCCCTTTACGCCAAGGGCGCAATATCACTTGCCGCGCTCACCGCCCCAGGCGGGCTGAAGGATGTGCGCAAGCGGCTTGAAACCGGGGTTACGGATTATTGGCGGACGCACTATCTGTTCGGCTGTGAAAGTCCTGAGGGCGACAAAAGCCTTGGGCTTCGCTCGCTAAACCTGCTTGTGCTGAATTCCGTCGTGCCGCTGCTCTTCGCCTACGGACGCTATCGCGGCGAAGCCGATATGGAACGCCGTTCGCTCGAATTGTTCGCCTCTCTGCCCGCCGAGGACAATTTCATAACGCGCACATGGAAGTCGCTCGGCATAACGCCACGCTCCGCAGCCGACTCACAGGCGTTGATACATCTGAAAACCCGCTACTGCGACAGGAGAGATTGTCTGCGGTGTTGCTGGGGATATGAATACCTTATGTCAAAAACGACAAAACAAGTTTGAAAATGAAAAAGCCGGAATATATATTTGAACTGAAAATGGAGGTGCGCGACTACGAGTGCGATCTTCAGGGAATTGTGAACAACGCAAACTATCAGCACTACACGGAACACACGCGCCATGTGTTCCTGCATTCGATTGGCATGAGCTTCGCCGAAATGCACAACGCGGGGATTGACGCCGTGGTGGCGCAGAACAATATGCGCTTCAAGTCCCCGCTGCGCAGCGACGACGAGTTTGTGAGCCGCCTTGCAATGGAGCGCGAGGGGCTGCGATATGTTTTTTACCAGGACATATTCCGTCTGCCCGAAGACAGGATGGTTTTCAGCAGCCGTGTGGATGTGGTGTGCCTTGTCAATGGCAAACTCGGACTTTGCAGGGAGCTTGACGAAAAGGTTGCCGCCCTTGCAAAGAAGCCATGATTTCCCGCGAGACCCTTTACGAGGCGGCGATAGCCTTCGTGTTCAAGTATTCCCCCGCCAATGCCTTGGAGCTGTGGCGCAGGGCAGGAAGCGCGACCGCAGTCTGGGAAAGCCGCAGCGACATCAGGGATGCCGTCCCCGAAGCCTCACCAAAGCTCGTCGAGGCGGTGAGAAAACTTGACGACATCCTACCGCTCGCCGAAAAGGAGCTGGAATTTGCCGAAAGCAAGGGAATACAGTGCTTCGGCATAGGGGATGCCGACTATCCGGCGCGGCTCAAGGGATGCGCCGACGCGCCGCTTGTGCTGTTTTACAAAGGAAACACAAACCTCAACTCACGCAGGATAATTTCTGTTGTAGGCACGCGCCACTGCACCGAATATGGCAGGGACTTGTGCGCATCTTTCACACGCGACCTTGCCACCTTAGCCCCCGGCACTGTTGTTGTCAGCGGTCTTGCTTACGGCATAGACATCAATGCCCACCGTGGCGCACTCGCGGCAGGGCTTCCCACGGTAGGCGTGCTTGCGCACGGGCTCGACACCATTTATCCTGCGATGCACCGCGACACTGCAAAAAAGATGATAGAGAATGGCGGGCTTCTTACAGAGTTTCCCAGCGGGACAATTCCCGAAAAGACGAACTTCGTGAGGAGAAACCGCATCATCGCCGGGCTTTCCGATGCCACGATAGTGGTTGAGAGTGCGGCAAAGGGCGGAAGTCTCATCACGGCATCCGTGGCAGAAAGCTACGACCGCGAAGTGTGCGCCTTTCCGGGACGCGTGGGCGATGCCTCCTCCGAAGGATGCAATATGCTGATTATGGACAACAAGGCACGCATGATAACTTCGGCAGAAAGCCTTGTAAAGGCGTTGTGCTGGGACTGCGAAACAAATCCTGCGGCTGTAAGCCCTGCCGCCCCGGAGCTTTTCCCCGAACTTAGCGAAGAGGAGCAGAAAATAGCCAATTCGCTCGAAGGCAGCGACGGCAAGCAGATAAACCTGATAACGGTGGAGACAAACATCCCCATGTCTCGCCTCATGTCCGTACTCTTTGAAATGGAGATGCGCGGCATTGTGAAAAGCCTAAACGGCGCAAGATACAGGCTCAACCGATGAAAGCGCATCCAAGCCCAAAATAAGAAGCAAAAAAGGCAAATTTGTTTCCGCGAAACAGCGAAGTAATCCCAATTGCGTAAACCTTTGGATTTCAAGAAAATAACCGCGCAAATAAATTCTTTGTAACGATTTGTTTTTCAAAGCGTTGCAAAGTGGCGAAAAAAGGTCTGATGTAGTTTGAATTACATCAGACATAATTTTTTCTATGTCCTATGTAGTTTTTCCTACATCAAATGTAATTTTAGCGGTATTGGTTTTGCGCCATTTGTAGGGGCGTATTGCATACGCCCTGTATGCCATCGTCCAAACCGCATTGCGAACCAGCGCCATAACATTGCAAAGCGGCGCAATTCTGGGCGTATGCAATACGCCCCTACAAGCGGTGCAATTTTCTTACTGATTGTTGTTTATGTGTCTGCGCGGTGCATTGCACACGCCTTGTACGACATCGCGTGAACCGCACTGCAAACCGCCACCATAACATTGCGAAGCGGCGCAATCCAGACGTATGCCATACTCCCTTACGGCGGTGGAATTTGCTTGTTGATTGGGTGTAGAATGTTTGTTGGCGCGGATTTATTCTGCGGTTCTGTCAATGTCCCATTGCGCTTCGAACTCGTCTTTGCCAACCAGCATATCCGCCTCTATATCCGACAATGTGTATTGCAGCATTACCGACATGGGCGGGTCGGACTTGACAAAATCTTCGGGGTTGCACTCGTTGGCGTCAACTATACTGCGGCTGCCATTCGGGTGTATGGTTACGGCTCTTGCAATACAGCTGCCGCTGCACTCGCCATAGCAAACGGCATCGAATATTTTTGTCTTGAAATATATTTCACTCGCGAAAATGGTGGTAAGCTGCCCTTGCAGCTCTACAAGCTGGCGGGCCAAGGACAGCAGGAGCTTTTTCTTTGCGTCCTCCTGCGTCATGGTCAAACTAAAACTTCTGCCGAGCTGGCCTTCGGAGTGTATCTGTAATTTTACGTTTGGGGCTTCTTGCGCAATTTGGCTTTTGATGTCTCCCATCGCCTTGTCCCAAATTTCTGTTTGGTTTGGAAATGCTACGTAGGTGTAACTGCACAGGCGGAATTCGTTTTCTTCCGGGTTTAGCTGTATGAAGAAGTTTTCCTCGTTGAATGAGCAAAACAGCGGGTCGCCTTGAAACTGGTATTCATCGGAGGGGCGGCTGCAAACGGTTTGCAATGTTTTAATCCTCGACTTGAACCATCTTTTGTGGCGTCCCTTGTGGCGCAATGAGATTACGAACATCGCCAAAGTGAAGATTAACGCTGTTGGCTGTATGTAGTCGCCGGCGTGGAAAGCGGAAAATATGCCTATGCTGATGGCAATTAGGATTACAATGCAGACGCAGGCTATGACTGCTTGAAATATTATCTTCGACTTTTTCGCGTTCATGACATATTTGTTAATCGTTTTCTATGGTTTGGGGATGCGTCTGGCATTATATACTTCTTCATCGGTGTCCTCGGCGGCTTTCAGAGTTTCCTCCGTGTCTTCGCAAACGTAGGCGGTGTGGCTTTTGAGGAAAATGTGGTTCAGCGTAAAGGCGAGGCTTTCCAATGTCTTTTCCCTACGTTGCGGCTTCAGCTCGCATTCCCAGACAACAATCACGTGCCAGCCCATTTGCGCCAGGCGCAGGTGCTCCTCGCTGTCGCGCTCGCGGTTTCTCGCGATTTTCCTTTCCCAAAACGGCGTGTTTGTCTTGGGCATCTTGAAACTTTTGCAGCCTTCGTGTCCGTGCCAGAAGCACCCGTTTATGAAAATGCACGTGCGGTATTTCCGCAGCACCAAGTCGGGATGCCCCGGCAACCGCTCGCTGTTCAGGCGGTAGCGGAAACCGTGCGCAAAAAGGTACTTTCTCACCACAATCTCTGGCTTTGTGTCACGGCTGCGTATGGCGGCCATGCAGCGGTGCCGTTGCTGTGGCGTGAGCTTGTCCATTGCTGCCAATCGCTATTTGACCACCGCCTGATAACCTTTGATGTAGGTCTCGCCCCCCGAGCTTACAGCGTAATACGGCTCGTATGAAATCTTGTTTGCCCCTGCGATGTGCCGCCCTGTTTCCGCAACCACGAGGTCCACGCTTATGTCGAGTGCGCCTTTGCCCACTTTCTCGGGGGAATAGAATGCGAATTTGCACAAATTGTATGCGCCATAGTGATTGGTGTATCCCTCATTGAAGCCCCACGGTGCCGTTTGCCACGGAGTTGTTCCGCCATAGGCGTACCATGCGTCGCAATACTCGTTCCAGCCGCCCCCACTCTTTTTAAGCATACAGGTTTTGAGGAAAAGCAGCCCTTGCAGTTGGCAATCATACTGGTTTTCGCTTTGCGTGCCAAGTATGGTTCCCTTGCACCATGCACCGTATGGAATTTGCGGGTTGCTCGAAGTGTATGTCCCAAGATACTTCGCGCCGGTGAAGCGGAAGGAAGGTTTTTGGTCGTATTTAAGCTCTATCGGCACAGGCTCGCCATAGGCTGTCTTGAAGTCGCTCAGGTTATAGTCTGTGGTGTATTCAATGTAGGAGCAAACGGTGTAGTCGCCGTCGGTAACGGCTGTAAGGGTGTTGTAGTCTATGAACATTTCATTTTCGTCCACTGAAAAGTTTTGCGTCGATGTGGCGGAAGTTACGTTACCCGAGTTGGAATTGTCGCTTTCTGAAATCATGGAAAACTTGTGGAAGCTTTGCCCCGAACGGAATATCTCAAATCCCCAGTCGCGTATGGCTGTGATGTTCTTGTTGCCGTATGCGTTGCAGGTGGCGTTGATCTCGAACTGGAAATACACCTTTTTGTTTTCGTAGCATTCGTTTTCGGGTGAATATGTCGCCTCGCAGCTCGCCGCAGTCTGCCTGATGGTGAAATCCACGTCCGACGCCGCCAAGGGAACAGTTTCGCCGTGCTTCACGAAGTCGCAGCTGAGCTTGAACCTTTCCTTGCCGAGGAAGTTGAGGTCGGAAATAAGATAAGGGCGCAGCTTTATGTGGTCGCCTGTGGGGTAGATAACGAGAGTGTATTGCACACGGTAATCGTTGGTCTTGCTTACGCGGATTTCGCCCGAACGCACATCGGTGCGGTTGTACCACGGGTCGATAACATCGCGTGCCAGCACCCCGCAGTAAACATCGTTGGTGTAGATTTTTTGCACGCACGCCCCCAGCTCCGTATGGTTCTGCGTTATTTGGTTCGGAATGTCATTCGCCCCCGTAATCTCCACCGTTACGTTGTATCCGTTGTCGCTGCGTTTCTTTATGTCGGTTATCTTTATGCCGGCGTTTCCGTATAAGAACCTTTGCACTTCTTCCACCTGCGCATCGTATTCCTGGACGGTCAAGCTCAAAGGCAGCGTTGCCGCGCCGGCAGAAGAGCCGGCTATCATGCTGATGCCGGTTGTCAGGGTGGTGAGCGAGGCTTTCACCCATTTCTCATCGTGCATCTCCTCGGTGAACTTGCACGCGGTGAGCAGGTCGTCAAGGTGCGGGATGCCTTTGGTTAGCAGCTTCTCAATCATCGATTTCGTCCAGTCTCCCAGCAGCCCTTTCGTATGCGCCGCCCGGCTTGCCGCCGATGGCGTGCTGCCGTGCTTGTCGGTTATCTCCACGGTGCGTGCGTCCAATTCGTCCGAATTGTCGTAGCTGGCTTCAAAGACAGTAAGCTTGCCGTCAGACTCACACACAAAAGACATCATGTCAGGTCTGCCTATCCTAACTATATGATTGTCTTCGGGGTCAACCTCAAAGAGAACCGCCTTGTATGTGTGGTATTGTGAATTGTCAAGATAGTAAAGTATTGTGCCTTTGCTCCTGTTGGCATGGGCCATGAGGAACGTGCCGTTATAGTATATGCCCTCCTCCCAGCCGTTGGCGGTGTCCTGCACGGCGTAGTAGGTGTTTTTCTTGAACTGTGATTTTTCGCCGCTGCCGCCTCCGTTTTCGGAGTCCTGGCACGAAACGAAGGCTGTCAGTCCTATGACTGCGGTGAAAATTGTTAAAAGGTGGCGTAGGTGCATAGCTGTGATTTTTTAATTGAAACGGACGTTGTTGATGATTGCAAAAATACGAAAATACTGCTAATTAGTATGGCATTTGGCTTGGCAGTTGCAAAATAATATGTCAAGGGCAAAATTTTCGCGCCCTGCTTGCCCAAACCGCGTAAGCCGCTGATTTACAGAAAAATGCGCCCATAAAGAATGCCCTGCGTAACGTTTTGTTTTTCAGACGTTTGCAAGCGGCGAAAAAAGGTCTGATGTAGTTTAAATTATATCAGACATAATTTT
>CAVCON010000055.1:0-13305 GCA_963603805.1 Oscillospiraceae bacterium | reverse complement strand
TAATTTGAATTATATCAGACATAATTTTTTCTACATAGGACATAGTTTTTCCTATATCCTATGTAATTATTGTCGCGAACTCATGTAAATGGAATCGGCGAGGGCTTTCGAAAACCTGTTGCCTTCGTTTTGGGTCAGATGATTGCCATCGGTTGTGGAATAGTCTGCCTTTGAAAAATTGAGATACTTTACATTTTGCTTTTGCGACAAGTTCCTCATTTTTACGTCAAAGTCAGGACAGACCGCATCCTCGAGTTTTTTCATAGGCTTGGAAATTGGAATGCGCACAAGGAACACATCACCGCGCTTTTTCAGAGAGCGGACAATGCGTTCAAGCACTTGCTGTGAAGAATAATCGTAGCGGTATTTTCTTGCCATGTCGTTATATGAAACAAGTCTCATGCTCACGCGCTTTTCCCATTCAGCCTTTGACTTGGGAACATAATCCACTTCGGTTCTGCCGTGTCTGTTTACAAAAGAGTGCGTAGGAAGCGGCGAAAACCAAGTGCGGCTGAAATTTTTGACAATGTATTCGATGTTGGGTCTTTGGGAATATGATTTTAGTGCCAGTTCCTGGGGGATGGAGTCGAGTTTACGCAAAGCCCAAGGGTCAACAGCGAGGACAAAAAGGTGGCGTTTTCCGTCGTGCGGCGCAAGTTTTTTGTATATGGCTGCTTCGTAAACAGGGTTGTATGATGAAGCGTCAAGATGAAAGGCAAAGTTGTATGGCGGAGTGGGATATAGTTTTTTGAGACGCGCATTGATAATTTCCGGGTTTATGGCTTGTGCCGCCCGCGATGTGCCAATGACAAGCGACGACTGCAAAGGTGAGGACACACGTTCGTAAACATCGCCCAACCTCCCCGAAGGTATCATCGTGAAGGCGGCCCAGAAAATCAGCAAAACGGTAACCGCAGCGGCAGATGTACCAAAAACAAATCTTTTCATGGGCGTTGTAGTCAGAATTGGAAGTAAATAAATGCCGAAGGCTCTGCGCCGAAAACTATTATTGCAGAAACAAGCACTATATATATAATGCGTCTCGCGGTGCGCGGCATTGCCAGCAATAAGGTTGTCGGATTTTTGTCTGCGCCGGCTTTATGTTCGGAGGCGAAAAGCAACGCAGCTCCTGCGAGCGCAATAAGCGAGTGGGTTGCCGAGGGAGGTATGGCTGTGAGGTTTTCAAACGAGAGCATTCGTATTCCATAACCTATGGCATCGGTTATGCTTTGGCTGCGGAATATCATGAAACCGAAAACCACACAGGCAAACGTGGCAATTTGCATTGCGACAGTGGGAATGCGCAGCTTTTGCAGTTTTCGGAATGGCGCAAACAAGGCGGCGTTATACAGCCCCCATGCCACAAAAGTCCAATTTGCCCCGTGCCACAGTCCCGACAGCAGGAAAACAATGAAGGTGTTGCGGCTCTTGTGGCTTCTTCCGCCGCCAAGGGGTATGTAAACATAATCCTTGAACCAGTTCATGAGGGTAATATGCCAATGCCGCCAGAACTCGGCTATGTTTTTTGAAAAATATGGGGCGCGGAAATTTTCAGACAGTTCGATGCCGAGCAGTTTTGCGCTACCAATCGCCATGTCGGAGTAGCCGGAAAAGTCGCAGTATATTTCTATTGTAAAAAGCAGTGCGCCATACGCCAGCACGAGACTGCCTTGCGAATCCCAAGAGTTGAAAATTCCCGAAACCGTTTCGGCGCAATTGTCGGCAATCACCATTTTCTTGAACAGCCCGATGATTATGCGGCGCAGCCCTTCCACGGCTTGGGCGTAGCAGAACGTGCGCGTATTCTTGAATACGGGGAGCATCCGCGTGGCTCGTTCTATTGGCCCGGCTACGAGTTGCGGAAAGAAGGCTATAAACGTTGCGTAGCTTACGAAGTCCCGTGTGGCGTGCAGCTCGTGCCGGTAAACGTCAACAAGGTATGATATTGTTTGGAATGTGTAGAAACTTATGCCGGCAGGGAGTATAATGTTGAGTGTTATGGGGTCGCATTTTATATGCGCCATATTAAGCAGCTCCACGGCGGAGGCTGCAAAAAAGTTGAAATACTTGAAAACTCCAAGTGTGGCAATGCACGCCGTAACCCCTATGCAGCATATAATGCGCTGGCGTTTGCGTCTCCCGTCAAACTGTTCCGTAAGTATGGCTGCCGCGTATGTGCCTGATGTCATCAACACTATAATCGCAAGAAGCCGTGCGTCCCACCAGCCGTAAAACACATAACTTGCTGCAAGCAGCAGTACGTTCTGTGCTTTTGTGCTTTTTTGCATAAGCCAGTAAATGGCGAACACAATAGGGAGGAACAGCAGGTAGGCTGTGGAGGTGAATAGCATTTTGCCGTTTGTTCAGAAATAAAAGAACTGCCAAGGAGTGCGTTGGTCGCTATTCCCAGGCAGTTCTCTTTATTGCGTGCGGACTTTTTAGAGTTGGTCTTTCTCTATGTCCTTGAAAGATCTGTACGTACCCACTTTCAGTTCGTCGGTTGCCGCATCATCGCAAACAATAATGCCGTGGCGGTGGAGCTGGAGTGCGCTTATGGTCCACATTTGGGTAACAGAGCCTTCAACGGCGGCTTGCAGAGCTTTCGCCTTGTTGTGTCCGTTGCAAAGAATCAAGACCTCTTTTGCAGCCATTACAGTGCCCACGCCAACGGTAAGCGCGTGCGAAGGAACGTCTTCAACTTTCCCACCGAAGAAGCGCGAGTTGGCTATGCGGGTGTCTGTTGTGAGGGTTTTCACGCGGGTAAGCGAATTTAGCGAAGAGCCTGGTTCGTTAAAGGCAATATGTCCGTCAGGTCCTATGCCGCCGATAAACAAGTCTATGCCGCCGGCTTGTGCAATCATCTCTTCGTAGTGGGCGCATTCCGCCTCAAGATCTTTTGCGTTTCCGTTGAGAATATGAATGTTCTCCTTTGGGCAGTCAATGTGGTTGAAAAGGTTTTTCGCCATAAAGGAGTGATAACTTTCAGGATGGCTTTCGGGCAGTGCCACATACTCGTCCATGTTGAAAGTAAGCACATTCTTGAAACTTACTTTCCCCTCCTTGCAAGCCTTGACAAGGTTCTGGTACATTCCAATAGGCGACGAGCCAGTGGGAAGCCCCAAAACAAAGGGGTGGTCGGCTGTGGGTGCTGCCGCGTTTATTTTGTTCACAACGTAGTCTGCCGCCCATTGCGACAACTTTTCGTAGTTTGGTTCAATGATAACTCTCATGATTATGTATTGCTTTTGAAATTCTGATATATTGCAAAATTACTCAATCTTTTCTTCTCTGCAAATGCCTTGCTCGGTATTTCATATAAAAGTAGCGGGTGCAAATTGTTTCTGCATAGGAATAAAGTGGCATATTGCAAGGAACAAATGCAGATAATACCTAAAAGTGTGCGTTTTGTATGTCATGTGTTTTGTTTTTGTGCAGAGCGCGGCGATTTTTGTTTGCAAAAAATTTGGTTGTTCCAAAAAATATCTACCTTTGCACCGACAAATGTGAAAAGCCAAGGCGTAAACGCCGAGGCAAATGTGTAACAAAACAAATATAAAAACGATGAAAAAGTTTTTGTTTTCTTTGGCAGCAGCGGTGATAACCCTCACTGCAAGCGCACAGGTTTATTTGGGTGGCGAAGTTGGTCTTTGGCGCAACTGGGATGCAAACCACACAAGTTTCTCAATTATGCCCGAGATTGGCTATAACCTTAACGAGAATTGGGCTATCGGCACTTCGATTGGCTATGTTTACAGCTACAACGACGGCACAAAGGTTAATGCCATAGAGGTGGCTCCTTACGCTCGTTACACCTATGCAAAGTTTGATGCAGTAAGTCTTTTCCTTGACGGTGGCTTTGGTTTCCAAACTTACAAGGTGTCTCCGAAGCACGGAAAGTCAAGCAGTTCTCAGAACGGCTGGCAAGTAGGTATCAAGCCGGGTGTGAAGGTTGACCTCACAAGCAAGCTCTCGTTTGTGGCTCATGTTGGTTTCTTCGGCTATCAGGATGCTGATGACGACAACATCGCATGGGGTGAGGACGGCTTCGGCTTCAAGCTTGACGGCAACAACCTCAACTTCGGTCTCTACTACAATTTCTAAACAGAGACACAGAAAAAACATAAGGCGTGGCGCATTTTGTGCCGCGCCTTATTGCTTGTAGGGTATTATGTTTTGTTGCTCACATATTATTTGTATATTTGCATTGACATAATATAAGGACAGACAAATGAAGAAGATTGTTTTGTGCATGATTGCAGGTTTGCTGAGTTTTGCGGCGCAAGCCCAGGATAAGTATGCCGAGATAAAGTTTGACTCAACAACGTTCGATTTCGGCAAGTTCTATTCGGATGCTGGCAAACAAAGCCACACATTCACGTTTACGAACACGGGAAATATGCCGCTGATTATAAACCAGGCAATGACATCGTGCGGATGCACGGTTTCAACCTACACCAAAGAGCCTGTAGCCCCCGGCAAAACGGGTACGGTGAACGTAACCTACAACGGTCTTGGCAAATTCCCCGGCAAGTTCAAGAAAACAATAACCCTCCGCACAAACGCAAAGACAACCATGGTGCGCCTTTGCATAGAGGGTGATATGCAAGAGCGACAATAAGCCGTGCAACAAACACCACAAACAAACACAAATCGCAATATGAACAGCAACAACCATTTGGTGATAATGGCTGGCGGAGTGGGCAGCAGATTCTGGCCCATGAGCAGCGAGGAGAAACCCAAGCAGTTTCTTGACGTGCTTGGCACGGGACGCTCGTTGATACAAATGACTTACGACCGTTTCAAGGGTGTATGCCCGGACGAGAATGTATGGGTGGTAACGTCTGTGAACTATTTTGAGCAGGTGCATGAGCAGCTCCCCGAAATCCCGGTGGAGAATATTTTGCTCGAGCCGTGCCGCCGAAACACAGCCCCCTGCATTGCGTATGTCAGTTGGAAGATTAAGAAATGCAACCCCCGCGCCAATATTGTGATAACGCCAAGCGACCATGTGGTCAAGGACGTAAAACAATTCGCGCAGGCGGTAAGCGAGTGTATGGAGTTCACGGCTGAAACCGACTCCATCGTAACCCTTGGAATACGTCCCACAGCACCCGAAACAGGCTACGGATATATTGAGGCTGATTTGAGCTATGCATCATCGCGTTCGCAGAACATTTTCAGAGTTGACTCATTCAAGGAAAAGCCATCGCTCGATTTGGCGAAACAATATTTGGCGAAAAACAACTATTTTTGGAATGCGGGCATATTTATATGGAGTGTGCAGACTATAGTCAACGCTTTCCGTGTTTACCAGCCGTCAATGGCAAGGATGTTTGAGGAGATAACGCCCAAACTCGGCACGGCTGACGAAAAGGAAAGCATTGCGGAGGTTTACGCCAAGATAGAGTCGATAAGCGTTGACTATGCCATAATGGAGAAAGCCGAGGAGATTTTTGTTTACCAGGCATCTTTTGACTGGAGCGACGTGGGAACGTGGGGCGCACTCAAAAACCAGATAGAAAACGACGTGCATGGCAATGCCGTGGTTGGGGATGTTGATTTGTACGAAACCAATAATTGCATTATACACTGTTCGCAGAACAAAAAAGTGGTTGTGCAGGGGCTTGACGGCTATATTGTGGCAGAAAAGGACGGCAAGCTGATGATATGCAAGCTGTCGGAAGAACAGCGCATAAAGCTTTTCCATAAATAAAGAAGTGCCAGTGTTGTCAGAACGGCATATATGGCATAAGTAATATCACGGAGTTGTCGCAATAGTGGCAACTCCGTATTTTTTGTAATTGGGTGAAACAATACCGATGTAAAAGCAGAAAATGGCAATGTGTTGAAAATCAGAAAAGTAAGTAAATTGGAAGACGTTTTGTAAATTATTGTGTTTCTGTGTGTTGCAAGTGTCGAAAAAAGGTCTGATGTAATTTGAATTATGTCTGATATAATTTTTCCTATGTCCTATGTAGTTTTTCCTACATCAAATGTAATTTTCGGGGAGTTTTGAAAATGACAGGCGATTATGGTTTTGTGGAAATTGTATAAACGGTGTATGTTGTTTTTGTTTGCATACGGTATATATGTAGGGGCGTATTGCATACGCCCTGTACGCCATCGCTTTAACCGCATTGCAAATCGCCGCTACGACATTGCAAATCTGCGCAATTCAGGGCGTATGCAATACGCCCCTACAAGCGGTGCAATTTTTTTGATTATTTGTTGTTTGTGTGTTTGTGATGAGTATTGCATACGCCCTATATGCCACCGCATGAACCGTATCGCAAATCGCCGCCACCGCATTGTAAGTCGGCGCAATTCAGGGCGTATGCCATACGCCCCTACGGTGGTACAATTTACTGACTAACTGTTGTTTATATGTTTGCGATACGTGTCGTATATGTCTTGTACACTGTCGCCCAAGCCACACCCTACACCGCTGCTTTCACATTGCAAAATCTGCGCAAAGGCTGGGGTTGATAAAGTTTAAGCCGCAGCATTTCGCAACGCCACGGCTTTTGTAGTTGGAATTATGTAATCAAACTTTTTATAGCAACTTGATTTTTGGTATTAATGGTTCAAGGTGAGCAGTAAGATTGGTACTGTTTTGCAAATATCCGTAAAATTTTAATACCGACAAAGCAAAAGAGTGAAGTTTCTACAGGTTTTTTGTCATATATACACGGATAATTCATAAAAAGACCTGTTTGAGGGCAAAATAAGGGAAAAATGCGTAATTTTACATCGTAAAAAAGAATACAATGGAAGAGAAAAAGACAGAAGATCGCAGAAATTTGGATTTCATTGAGCAGATAGTTGAAAAGGATTTGGCGGAGGGCAAAAACGGCGGACGTTTGCAGACACGTTTTCCGCCAGAGCCTAACGGCTATCTTCATATAGGTCATGCAAAGGCCATTTGCGAGGATTTTGGAGTGGCGGAAAAATTTGGCGGGGTCTGCAACCTGCGCCTTGACGACACAAACCCACAAAAGGAGAACACAGATTATGTGGAGGGCATAAAGCACGACATACAGTGGCTCGGATTTAAGTGGGGCAATATATATTATGCGTCGGACTATTTCCAGAAGCTTTGGGATTTCGCCGTGCGCCTGATAAAAGAGGGCAAGGCATATGTTGACGAGCAGACGAGCGAGCAGATTGCCGCGCAGAAGGGCACGCCCACGCAAGCCGGCACGGACAGTCCGTATCGCAATCGCCCAGTGGAGGAAAGCCTCGACCTGTTCAACAAAATGAACAACGGCGAAGTTCCCGAAGGGTCGATGGTTCTGCGTGCCAAGATAGACATGGCAAACCCCAATATGCACTTCCGCGACCCGGTGATATACCGCATAATAAACAAGCCCCACCACCGCACGGGCGACAAGTGGAAAGTGTATCCTATGTATGACTTTGCGCATGGGCAGAGTGACTATTTTGAAGGTGTAACCCATTCGATATGCACACTTGAGTTTGTTCCCCACCGCCCGCTTTACGACTATTTCATAGACGAGTTGAAAGAGGGCAAGGATTTGGATGACAACCGTCCGCGCCAGTATGAGTTCAACCGCTTAAACCTCACATATACAGTAATGAGCAAGCGCAAACTTCTTGCTTTGGTTGAGGAGGGGCTTGTCAGCGGTTGGGACGATCCGCGTATGCCGACAATTTGCGGGCTTCGCCGCCGTGGCTATTCCCCGGAGGCTATACGCAAGTTCATACGCATGATAGGCTACACGAAGTTTGACGCGCTCAACGATTATGCAATGCTCGAGGCGGCGGCGCGTGAGGACCTTAACCAGAGGGCAACGAGAGTGAGTGCGGTGCTTAATCCGTTGAAGCTCATAATCACCAACTACCCCGAGGGCAAGGAGGAGGAAATGGAGGCGGAGAATAATCCTGAAAATCCAGAGGCAGGAAAGCACGGCATTGTTTTTGGCAAGGAGCTGTGGATAGAGCGCGAGGATTTCATGGAGGATGCGCCCAAGAAGTTTTTCCGTATGACCCCAGGCAAGGAGGTGCGCCTCAAGAACGCCTACATAGTAAAATGTACAGGATGCAAAAAAGATGAGGCGGGAAATGTCTCCGAGGTTTATTGCGAGTATGATCCCGAAACACGCAGCGGACTTCCCGGTGCAGACCGCAAGGTAAAGGGCACGCTGCATTGGCTTAGCGTGAAGCGCGCCGTTAAGGCCGAGGTGAGGATTTACGATCACCTGTTCGCGGTGGAAGACCTGGCATCTGACGAACGCGATTTCAGAGAATTGCTCAACCCGGACTCAAAGAAGGTTCTTGAAAACTGCTATGTGGAGGCTTTTGCAGCGGAAAGGCCGGTCGGAGAATACTTGCAGTTCCAACGCATTGGCTATTTCATGAAAGATTCTGACAGCAGCGAGGAAAAGCCGGTATATAACCGCACTGTCAGCCTGAAAGATAATTGGAGTAAGAAGAATAAATGACAAATCCTAACGGAAAAGCCACCGACGCACTGGTGCGCAAAAATGTCGATCGCTACGAGGCTATGCTGGTGAGCGGACGCAAGGAATATTTCGATGAGGACGACTTGCTTGATGTAGCCGATTATTACTATAACGATATGTCTCGCAAGGAGAGTGCCTTGCAATGCCTTGACTATGCCTTGTCGCTTCATCCCGGATGTTTGATGGCAACGCTGATGAAGGCGGAAATAATCTTTTATGCGGGAAAACGCGAAGAGGCGTGGGCTTTGATCAATACTGTAGGCGATAAGACCGATCAGGATGTGCTGTATTACAAAGGGCTGTTTTGCTTGGAAGAAGGCCGCCTTGATGAAGCGGAAGAGTTTTATCGGAAAGCCTATTTTGCCCAAATGGGCGACGGCGCGGATTTGTTTTGCCAGATAATGTCGGATTATCTGGAACACAACATTGTTGACGGATTGGGCAAGTGGTTTGCCATGCTTCCCGATGCCTTGAGAAAAGACAAGGCAGTGCTTGAGACAGAAGTGGACTATTTTCGGACAGCGGGGAAGTACAAAGAGGCTATTGCCGTAGAGGAAAAATTGATAGACGCAGACCCTTACAACGCCGTTTATTGGAATGGTATTGCAAGGCTTTACTATATGGACGACAACTTTTCCAAGGCGCACGAAAGTGTGATGTATGCACTCGACATAGAGCCGGAAAATACCGAAAGTTTGGAAATCGCGGCGAATATCGCCACCCATTACGGCGAGTTTGACGTAGCGGCAGACTACTACAGCAAATACATATCCATAGACGACAAGAATGGGCTGGTTTATTATAACTACGCGCAGGCTTTGGTTTATGCGGAGCGTTATGCGGAGGCTTTGGTGATGCTTGATTATGCTTTGAAATACACGGATGAGCGTCAGTTTGGCAAATCGGACGTTTACCTTATGTATTCCACCGTTTATTGGGCATTGGGAGACACAAAGGATGCCCGGGCATACTTGGAAAAATCTGACAGAAAGAATATGACCGATGAGGCGTATTTGATGCGTAGGCTTTCGATAGACCTAAAGGAAAACAAGATTAGAACAATAAAAGCGGATGTCAGGGAAGTTACGGATTTGATAGTGAAGCAGCAGAGCGACCCATGGTCTTTGCTTTATATACTTACCTCTTTTGGCAATAACAGCCTAATGCAATACGTCATAGACAGGATTGAACGCGAAAACCCAAAGTATGCAGCCGAATGCTGTCCGTTCAAGGCAATGGTGGAGTTTATGAAAAAAAACACGGTTGGCTTTCTTGAAAATCTGAAAGAGGCAGTGGCAAAAGCCCCGGAGGAAACAATGTCTTTGTTCTCGGGAATGTTTCCCGAAGGGCTTGACGTGAAAGACTATTACGCCTACGCTTTAAGCAACAGCGGCATCTGATAACAAGGAACAAATGGTGAATGAAAAAGGCAGACAGATATAAGTTTGTACTTGATTATTTCGAGAAAAACATTCCGCCGGTGGAGGCGGAACTGTATTACGGTTCGCCGTATGAGCTGCTGGTGGCGGTTATGCTTTCTGCACAGTGTACCGACAAGAGAATAAATGCGGTTACTCCAGCTTTGTTCGCAGCTTACCCAACGGTGGAGTCTCTTGCTTCGGCTTCAGTGGAGGATGTTTTGCCTTACATATCAAGTGTCTCTTATCCGAACTCGAAGGCAAAACATCTTGTGGAGATGGCACGGAAAGTGTGCAAAGACTTCCATGGGGAGATACCGTCAAACTTTGATGGGCTGACCAGTTTGCCGGGAGTGGGGAGAAAGACGGCAAACGTGGTTCTGGCGGTGGCTTTCGGTAAAAGCACACTTGCTGTTGACACTCACGTTTACAGGGTAAGCCGCAGGTTGGGGCTTGTTTCCGAATCGTGCAACACTCCGCAAAAAGTGGAATATGAGCTTGTGAAGAATATTCCCGAAAGTCTTGTCTCAGCATCGCATTTCTGGATTTTGATGCATGGGCGTTACGTATGCAAATCGCGCAAGCCCGAATGTGAAAATTGCGGCATTCGAGAGGCTTGCAAATACTATTCCGCCCATTCAAAATAGATTTGTAATGCTTCGTCTGCTGTTACCGTTGCCGATATTTTTGTTGCCGCTTTCTGCGTTTTCGCAAAGCGATACACTTACTGCCGTGCTGAGTGAGTATTTCAAGCATTATCAAGCACCGAATTACAGCCCGACAGGTGTGTGCAAACTTACAGACTGTAGCGTTGACGAGGAAAACAAAACCATTGACATAAATACCAATGATGTTTTTGGCGCACAACCTTTTACCGACAAGATAGTAAAATCCATATATGCCTCAATTTCGCGCAATTTGCCCGAAAACTACAAAGGCTACAAACTGAATGTGTATTCCGAAGGCAGGTCTTTGTCGGAACTTATTCCTAATCCTTACAGGGAAAAGACTGACAAGAGCCGGTTGTGGAACGCTTTGGATTATAAGGGCGAGCCTTGGGTTTTTAACGCCTCAAAACCATACATATTCAAATACGGTTTGCAAAACCGCCATTTGTCGGTGTGGGCAAGTCATGGACGTTATTATTCCAATGCGGAAGATGTCTGGAAGTGGCAGAGACCCTACCTTTTTTCCACCACGGAGGACTTGCTGACACAAACATTTGTTGTGCCTTTCTTGATACCCATGCTTGAAAAATCGGGGGCAATAGTGTTTTCCCCTCGTGAGCGCAGTTGGCAAAGCGAGGAAATAATAGTTGACAACGACGCTCCCACAGTCAATGGCTCGTATCAGGAAAAACAGCAGGGAAGTCCGTGGCAGCAAAGTCCGCTTCCCGGTTTCGCCAATGCAAAAACGGTGTATTTCGATGACGACAATCCGTTTTCGGCAGGTTCTGCACGCATGACGGCGGCAGTGTCAAGCAAGGCAAAGGCTTCTTACGTAAAATGGATGCCGAAAATAAGGAAATCGGGGATGTATGAAGTATATGTGAGCTATCAAACGTTGGAGGGGGCTGTGGATGATGCGGATTACACGGTTTATCACGGCGGCGTTGCCACCCGTATGAAAGTAAACCAGCGCATGGGCGGAGGCACTTGGGTTTACTTGGGGAGGTTTTTCTTCAATGCAGGGGAAAGCGACAAAAATTGCGTGGTTCTTTCGAATATTTCGGGAAATAATGGTGTCGTTTCTGCCGATGCAGTGCGTTTTGGCGGAGGTCAGGGGAACATTTCCCGCAGTGAAGACGAGAATGGAGAACCTGTAACGAGCCATTTGCCGAGATTTCTTGAAGGTGCGCGCTATTCTGCGCAATGGTACGGTGTTCCGTATAGTTATTACAGCTCATACGGCGGTGAGGATGATTATAAGGATGACATAAATGCCCGGTCGTATGCCACAAACTGGCTTTCCGGAGGGTCGGTTTATATGCAAAACGCAGACGGCCGCAAAGTGCCGATTGAGCTTTCGCTTGCAGTTCATAGTGATGCAGGTTATAAAAGCAATGCTCTTGTCGGGACATTGGGCATTGCCACTACCAACGGTGTTGCAGGGGAAACATCTTATCCATCGGGGATAAACAGGAAAACTTCGTTGGATTTTGCCAATTTGCTTACTGACGGCGTGGCTACCGAGTTGTCGCGCATTTATAAGACAAACTGGCCAAGACGTGAGGCTTATGACAAGAATTACAGTGAGAGTAGCCGACCGGCTATGCCATCTGCGATAATAGAAACTTTGTCGCACCAGAATTTCCGCGACATGATATACGCCCACGATCCTTGGTTTAAGTTTAATATGTCGCGCAGCATATACAAGGCAATATTGCGCTATATCGCTTTTGGTCATGGCGGCAAATATGTTGTGTCTCCTCTTACTCCGGATAACTTTTCTGTGGAGTTTACCGGCAAAAGCGAAGTAACGCTCAAATGGAACGCGGTAAAGGACAGCTTGGAGCCTACGGCAACGCCTACAGGGTATATAGTATATACTCGTGTTGGTAATGGGGATTTCGACAATGGCGAATTTGTTAGCAAGCCCTCTTTTGTAAAAAAACTGAATGCTGGAGTAGTGTACAGCTTCCGCGTAACAGCCGTCAATAAGGGCGGAGAGAGTTTTCCCACGGAAACGCTTTCGGCTTGCAGGGCGAACACGCCAGCCCGTCCCCTGCTTATAGTGAATTGCTTTGACAGACTTTCCGGGCCGGAGGTCATAGAAAAAGACGACAGCGTAGGTTTTGACCTTTATAAGGACATTGGCGTGCCGTATATGCAGACGCCGGAATATTCGGGGGCGCAAAAACGTTTTGACCCGAACAGGGGAGGGGATGAGTCGGCAGAGGGACTCGGCTTCAGCGGTTACGAACTGGCAAACACTATGATAGCGGGAAACACGTTTGATTATGCTTTCGTACACGGTTCTGCGATTGCCTCAAGCTATTCTTTTGTGTCGTGCAGCCGCAAATCGGTGGAAAGCGGAAGTGTCAATCTCTCGAAATATCCGATGGTGGATATTATCTTAGGCTTGCAAAAGAGAACCAAGTACAGTTTTAAGGACTACAAGACGCTTAATGGACAGTTGCGCTCAAAGTTGGCATCATATCTTTCGGACGGAGGGGCTTTGCTTGTCAGCGGAGCATACGTGGGAAGCGATATGCCGTCTTCGCAGGAACGTTCGTTTTTGGCGCAGACGCTGCATTGTGTTCACGGAGGAAATTTGAGAGAGAAAACAAGCATAACCGGTGCGGAAGAGAAGTTCTCCATAGAGCAGGAATTGGGGCATGAAACTTATGCTGTGCAGTCTGTTGACCGCATAAAGCCGGCAAATGGCTCGCAAAGCATATTCAA
>CAVCON010000054.1:0-13524 GCA_963603805.1 Oscillospiraceae bacterium | reverse complement strand
GCCGAAAAAAGGTCTGATGTAGTTTGAATTATATCAGATATAATTTTTTCTACATCGGACATAGTTTTTCCTACATCAAATATAATTTTCGGCGTGTTTCGGGAAAGGTGGGCGATTGAGGGTTTGCGCGATTTGTAGGGGCGTATTGCATACGCCCTGTATGCCACCGCATAAACCGCACCACAAACCGCCATACCCAATTGCATGATCGGTGCAATTCAGGGCGTATGCAATACGCCCCTACAAGCGATGCAATTTCCTTGCAATTTGTTGTTTATGTGTTTGTACAGCGCATTGCACACGCCCTGTACGCCATTGCTTGAAACGCACCATAAACCACCACTGCAACATTGCAAACTTGCGCAATTTAGGGCGTATGCCATACGCCCCTACAAGCGGTGCAATTTCCTTACAATTTGTTGTTTATGTGTTTGTACAGCGTATTGCATACGCCCTGTATGCCATCGCTTGAAACGCATCGGCAAATATCATCGTGACATTACAAATCGGTGCAATTCAGGGCGTATGCCATACGCCCCTGCAATTGGCGCAATTTCCTTACAATTTGTTGTTTATGTGTTTGTGCAGCATATTGCATACGCCATGTGCGCCATCGCATGAGCCGCATTATACAGGCGACAAACCGTTGCGGCAAATTGTTGGACTATGCACACGAAAAGCGGTGTATTGTTTGGCGGAGAGGGTGGTTTTGTGTAAATTCGCGACATTAAACTTAATACCACCGCAAAATAATGAAACGCAGAAAATTCCTGGAACTTTGCGCGGCAATGACCGTTGCGCCTTTGATGCCCGCCAAACTGCTTGCAGCCTTTGACGAAAGCAAACGCCCGCGCTCCATCGCGCCCATGAACATAAAGAACATAACGGTAAAGCTGAATTGCGAGAAGGCTTTTTCGGCTCTCCACATATCCGACACTCACCTGTCGTTTGCCGACAACCGCGACAATGAACACAAGATGAAGCTCGCCGCAGCGCGAAGCCGCATTTTCCCGAACGCGGAACACTATCTTGACGCGGCGGTGGACTATGCCAAGCAGAACGACATGATGCTGATACACACGGGAGACCTCATAGACTTTACGAGCGAAAGAAACCTTGACTGCGCCTCGGCACACATAATGGGTGATAACGTGATTGTGTCGGCGGGCAACCACGAGTATTCGCAATACGTGGGCGAGGCAAAGGAGGACGAGGCTTACAAGCAGCAGAGCTACGCTGCGGTGCAGGAGGTGTTCCCCAACAATCTCGTTTTTTACTCAAAGGTGGTTAACGGTGTCAACTTCGTTGCCATTGACGACATTTACTATAATGTTACCGAGCGTCAGCACGAACTTGTGGAGCAGGAAATGAAGAAAGGGCTTCCTGTGGTATTGCTTTGCCACGTGCCGCTATATACCCCCAAGCATTGCGAATATGCCATGAAGCGCAACGACAATGGGGCTGCATACGTTACCGGTGCGCCGCTGAGTATAACCTCCACCTATGATGGAGACCCGTCGCTGCCCGAAGACCAGCAGTGGCGCAATCGCGGTGTGCAGCAAAGGGCCGACAAGCCGACGCTTGAATTTGTGAAGTGGCTCAAAAAGCAAAAACAGCTCAAGGCTATTCTTTGCGGTCATTGCCATTATTTTTACGAGGAGCGTTTCTCGCCAACGGCAATGCAGTATATAGTCGGCGCAAATTACGACGGTGCCGCCTATAATGTGAGGTTTGAGGGCTGGACGCTGTAAGCCCAAGAAAAAGTTACGCCGCAGCCCATTGGGTTGCGGCGTTGTTTATTCCTCCTCGTATTTTTGGTAGAGGAAATCGTTGTAGGGGTATTTTTGCACGTGCAGGTATCTCACCTTGTCGTAGAGCATCTGCTTGAACCTGTCGATATTGGTGCGTTGTTTTGCGGAAATGAAAATGCAGTCGCCCTCCATTTTCGCCATCCATGTGTGTTGCAGTTCCTCGAGCGATATGTTTTTCTCGGTTGAGGGCGTGAGGTCATCCTCCTCCTTTTGCTCCCAACTGTAAGCGTCAACCTTGTTGAAAACGAGTATCGTGGGCTTTTCTGCGCAGCCCAAGTCCCCGAGCGTCTTGTTCACCACGTCAATCTGCTCGGCAAAATCGGGGTGGGAAACGTCAACAACGTGAATCAGAAGGTCTGCCTCCCTCACCTCGTCAAGCGTGCTCTTGAACGAGTCAACAAGATCGGTGGGAATTTTTCGTATGAAGCCCACGGTGTCGCACAGCAGGAACGGCAGATTTTCAATCACCACTTTCCTCACCGTGGTGTCGAGTGTGGCGAACAGCTTGTTTTCGGCAAAAACCTCCGCCTTGGCAAGCAGGTTTATTATTGTGCTTTTCCCGACGTTGGTGTAGCCCACGAGTGCCGTGCGTATCATTCTCCCGCGCCCGCTGCGCTGCGTGGTTTTCTGTTTGTCGATTTCGGAAAGGCGGCGTTTGAGCAACGCCATGCGGTTGAGGATTATACGGCGGTCCATTTCGAGCTGCGTCTCTCCCGGTCCGCGCAGTCCAACCGAGCCTTTGCCGCCGCCCGAACCCGAACCGCCGCCCTGGCGTTCAAGGTGCGTCCACATTCTTTGCAGTCGCGGCAGCATATATTTGTATTGCGCCAGTTCCACCTGCGTCTTGGCTGTGGCGGTTTGCGCCCTCATGGCGAAGATGTCGAGGATTAGCGACGTGCGGTCGAGGATTTTCACCTGCAACTCCTTTTCAATGTTGCGTATCTGCTTTGCCGACAGTTCGTCGTCGAATATCGCCATGCTTATTTCGCGTCCCTCTTCGGCTTCGTCCTTGATATACTTGCTTATTTCCTCGAGTTTGCCCGAACCAACGTATGTAACGGTGTGGGGCTGCACTATCTTCTGCGTGAAACGCTTCACGGTTCTCGCCCCGGCGGTTTCGGCAAGAAACTCAAGCTCGTCGAGATATTCTTCGGTCTTTTTTTCGGTTTGCCTTTCGGTTGTGAGACCCACGAGAATTGCGGTCTCCTCCTTATGTGCGCTGTATATGTATTCTTTCATCTGCTGGCTGGGAAATTGTAAGCGCAAAATTAGCAAATTCCTTTGAATTTGGCTTCCGCCGCGCTGTATGTCGCTGAAAATTCATAATATTGCATTATAAACTTGTGAGGAAATGAAGAAAGCACTGTTATTTTTGTTTTCACTGCTGTGGGCTTGCGACGGAGCGTTGGCGCAGCAGGCACAGGTGGAAAAGCGTTCCAAGATTCCTTTTGCCTACAAGGACTTCAAGGATGGCAACATAGAGTTTGCATTTGGCAAGGACAAAGTTTACAAGGCCAATATTTTTTTTAAGGATGGCTCGTTGCTTTACAAGAAAGACACCACTGTGATGAAAGCCAACCTTTTCGGAGTGATTTCGGTGGATTTTGGTGATGCCGTTTACCGCAAGACTGGCGAGCGCATGGGCAAGGTGATAGAGCACAAGGGGGATGTGTTCCTCACGGAGGTAACAACCATCGACATGGACAGGGTGAGGCAGGACGAACGCAGCGGAAGGAACTCCACGTTCCTTGACCTGCCGGAGTTCAACCTGTTTATCGACACCAATGCCGACTATTGGGCAAACGGCGAGGGAAGCTCGTGGCCGTTGAAGGACGAATACTTTTTTGTGGTCAAGGGCGAGGCAATCCCCGCCGCAGAGAAGATTGTTAAAAAGCGTGTGCGTGCCGACAAGAAGAACGATTTCAAGGAATTGATGAAGAACAGGAAATGGAGTTGGAAGGATGCAAATTCCCTGAAAGTGCTTGTGGACTATTTTTGAACCGTCAACCAGATAACGATGCTTGCAAAAAAACATAGGCTTTCTGTAATATTTGTCTGCGTTGTGCTTGCCTCACTTGCTTCGTGCGGTAAGAAGCCGGCGGAAAAGGGAAAGGCGGACACAAGGAAACCGCAAATTGACACCGTTGCCGTTTTGTATGGCAGCATATCCGATTGCGCACGTTTGGCAACGGCGGAATACCGCATACACAAGATTGTAACCTTTGACGACAGGATTGTTGTGCGCGGAAAGATGTTCTCCAAGCCGTTCAGCAAGGAAATCCCTGTTGGCGACCGCAAGATAGCCATACCGCTTGACGTAACATTGCGGGGATATGTTGATTTCGCTGATTTCGGAAAGGGCAACATAAAAAGGAAAGGCGGAAAAATAATTGTAACTCTTCCCGACCCGCAGATAATGATTAGCGCGTCGAAAATAGATCACAAGGGCGTGAAAAAACTCGTTGACCCGCTGCGCTCGAACTTCAGGCAGGAGGAAATAGAAACGTACACGCGCCAGGGTATGGACAGTATAGCAAAGGCAATTCCCAACCTCGGCATCGTGGAGGCGGCGAGAGTGAGCGCGGCGCAGGTGCTTGTGCCGATAATAAAGGAAATGGGATATTCCGAAAGCGACATAACGATACAGTTCCGCCCGGCTGTGAGCGACAGGACCATACTTCATTGGGCGGACATCGAACAACTTTTGAAAAGGTGAGTATGGAACCCGAAATAAAATCGAACTTTGACGACATTAAGCGGCAGGGCGAACGCAGCAGAAAGCGCAGCCGCCTGGGACTGTTGCTTAGTGTGCCGGTTTTCTTAATCGGCAAACTTGCGGCGTTTGTGGTAAAGTACCCGTATGTGTTTCTTGTGGCGGCAATAGCCGTTGCGGCGGTTTTCTTCGCAAACCGTTTCCGCTCAACTTCGGAAATAAAGGTGGATCATACCGAGGCTATCGGCAGGACAACAAACCACATCACGCAGATAAAGGCTATAGGCCAATGGGAGGCCTTGCACATTTCGTGCGAGGAAATGGTTGACACAACCGAAAAGCATTTCTTCGGCGACAAGAACCTGATTAAGATTTACCGTGGCACACTGATTGTGGGCATTGACCTTTCCGAGGCAAAAAAGAACTGGTTCACCGCCAAGGGGGACACGGCTGTTTTGCGCCTGCCCAAAGTGAGGCTGCTCAATCCCGACTTTATTGACGAGGCGAAAACGCGAACTTTTTACGAAAAAGGGTCTTGGAACGAGAGTGCAAGCGAAGCTCTGTACGAAAAGGCACGCAAGGCGATGCTCTGCCGCAATCTCACCTCCACGCAGATGAACATTGCCGCCGACAACATACACAGGCAGTTTGAAGCCATGTTTCTGTCGTTTGGCTACAAGACGGTGATTTTCCTGCCCGAAACGGCGGAGGCGCAAAAACAATAATGAATACGATGCATAAGGACATTTTTAAGATATTTCTCACAACAATTTTGCTGATGGCTGTTGTTTCGTGCGGCAAAGACGATAACGGCGGAAGCAAGAAAGACCCGGAGACGACAACAATACGGCGCACGGTGGTCATGTATGTCAACGCGCAAAACTCTCTTGGCTACAACCATTATAACAAGGGGGATTCTGCGGAGATAATGGCTGGCTGCCAGTTTATGAATGTTCGCGACCAGCTGCTGCTTTATGTTGACGATGCCTACAAGCCCCGCGTTTACCGCTTTTACAAGGGCTGCAAAGAGCCGCAGCTTGTGCGCCGTTATGCCTCGGACGTAAATTCGAGCAGCGCGGGAGTGTTGAAGGAATTGTTGGAATGGGTGAGGCAAACATATCCGTCCGAAAGCTACGGATTGGTTATGTGGTCTCACAGCGACGGTTGGGTTCCCTCGTGGAGCAAGGACTATTCGCAGATAAAGCAAAGAAGCTTCGGACTTGACGTTGGCGAGGGCGGCAATATGGAATACGACTTGAACAGGAACAATTTCTACGGCTCCACTATGGATATTGCCGATATGGCGCAGGCTATCGGCGAGAGTGGGATGTACCCGAAATTCATTTTCTTCGACTCATGCATGATGCAGTGCATAGAGGTTGACTATGCCTTGCGCAATGTAACGGACTACATTATAGCCTCGCCGATTTCAACCCCGGCAATAGGGGCAAACTATACAACCCTGGTGCGCGACGGACTGTTCAAGGAGGACGTGTCGCAGGTTGCCGCGTCTTATTATAACTATATAGTTTCCCTGCCCATAAGCAATGTTTACAGCGATTTCGGCATGGTTGTTTCGTGCGTCAAGACTTCGGAACTTGAGAACCTCGCCGCCGTTACGCGGAATTACATATCGCGGATGCCAGCTTACAAAATAACTTCCGAAAGCGACACCGTTTACAATTGGAACGCGATGGACGGGGTTACGCAATACGCCCTTTATGCGAGGAAGTATTTTTACCGTCCGCATTTCTACGATTTCGCTTGCGTGATGAACAAGATTCTTCCCGAGGAACTGTATGCGGAATGGCGCAAGGCTCTTGACAAATGTCTGGTGTACCAAAACGCCACGGAGAAGTTTTATGTGGAGGAGGACAACCTCGGCAACAGCAAGTATCTGAATGTAGATTTGCTGCATTATTGCGCGATTTCCGCCTTTGTCCCCCAACTTGTTTACCGGCGCAACGCGGGGGCGTGCATTTTCGGCGACTTGAACGAATGTTTCACTCTTACGGAGTGGTATGAGGATGCCGGGTGGAAAGCCGCCGGCTGGTAACCGCCTTTCTTCAGTCCGCATCAATTTGTAATTTTGCATACAATGATGAAAGTGTTCCGCATAATATGTTTCTTGCTTGCCGCGCTGCCTGTGCTGGGCTTGCAGCGGCTCTATGCGCAGTCTGATTCCATTTGCGCCATAATCTCCACAAGGGGGAACGCCACGTATGCAGCTGCGGCACTTAAAAACAGCGAGGGATGCCTGAAGTATGCCGACACGGAGGGAATGTTTCTTCGCGACAGCAGTCTTGTTATGACTGCCGGCTACATGAAATGGAAAAAGGTTGATGCCGAAGAATCCGGCGGCTTCCTGCTGTTTGTGGACGCGCAGGGTAAGTTTCTTGCCGTCGGAGGTAACGACGGCAAAGTGAACATGATGAAATTCGCCGACAAGGCTTCGGCTGCGGTGTTCACGGAAAGCAATGACGGAATATGTACAACCAACAACGGAAAAGAACTGTGCTTAGCCTTTCGCAGATACACCAAAAGCGGCAAGGCGGACATGGATTTCTGCTTTGCGGATAAGGGGCGTATTGACGGCAGCAACTACATCGCGGCGCACACCTATCCGTTGTCCTCGTCGGGGACTGTGAAAACAGGTGGCAACGGCGAGAAAGTTTACGAAGGGCGTTTTAATTCCCACTTGGTGTCACTGGCTCTGGATTCCGCCGCTACAAGCGTTGACTTTACAAAGGCAGTCCTGCCGAGCAGGCTTACGGACTTCAAATATGCCGACACAACAAACTGCATTGTGTATATGCGCAGCGAGGACGTGGAGTGTGCACCAAGACAGTGGCGCAACGTTGTGTCGGTGGGCGAAAGTGGGGCGCATTTGGTAAGGAAGATGGTTTTGCATGACGGCATGCCATTTTTTGCGCTCCACCCATTCACCGCAGGAAAAGATTCCTTGGTTTACACACGCGTGTTACCGAAGGACGGCTGGAACACAATAATCCTGCCATTTGCGATTTCGGAGATTTCAGAGGAGACAGAGTTTTTCGTTCCCTCGCGGATAGAAAACAGTTATGTGATACTTGAAAAGAGCGGCGCGGTGAACGCCCTTACGCCCTATATAATGCGCCTTGCGAAAGGTGGTTACGGCAATGTTTCTGTAACGTTCACGGCGGCGGAAGGCGCGGATGTGTCATCGTGCATTCCCGAATGGAAAGCCGGCGGACTTAACGGCACGTTTTCAAGGTTCGAGCCGACGGTTTCAAAAGCGGCGTATATGTTCCTGTCAAACGACGGCTGCACATTTTCGCTTGCTGCGCCGGGAAGTTTTCTCGCCCCGTTCCGCTGCGGTTTCATGTTCCCCCTTGCAGAGGGGACAAGGGGCTTGCGCTTGGCGGAAAACGGCATAGTGGAAGTTGAAAACATTGTGCGGAAAACAGTGCAGGACAAAGTTTTCAATATAAACGGCGTAAGAATTCCCGATACAGGCAATATGCCCAAGGGAGTGTATATTATCAACGGCAAAAAGACTTACAGGAAATAATCATGAAGATAGCGATAGATTTTGACGGAACAATAGTGGAGCACCGTTACCCCGAAATAGGCAGGGAAATACCCTTTGCCACACTGACATTGAAAAAGCTAATCGCAGACGGGCACATTCTTGTGCTCAACAGCGTAAGAGAGGGGAAATACCTTGACGCAGCGGTGGAATGGTGCGAGGAAAGGGGAGTGGAGTTCTTTGCCGCAAACAAGAACTACCCCGAGGAGACGCCCGAATCGCCCGACTATTCGCGCAAGATAAAGGCGGACTTTTACATTGACGACCGCAACATAGGCGGATTGCCCGATTGGGGGACGATGTACGAGATGATAAGCGAGGGAAAGACTTTCGACGACATACTGACAGGGGAGTACAACTCCATAAAGCCCAAGAAAAAGCCTTGGTGGAAACTTTGAGCGTCCGCGAAGCGTACAAATGGTGATATTTGCGGCTTGTGATGAACTGTAATTGTACAACACACAAACAGCCAAATAATTGTATTTTTGTAGGGGCGTATTGCATACGCCCGAAATGCGCGGATTTGCAGTCTTGCGGCAAAAGATTTGCGGTGCATTTCGATGCGGTTCATGCGGTGTGGTATATGACATATACAATATGCCACACAAATACGCAGCATCCAATAATTCAATAAATTGCGCCCCTACAATTTCCGCAAAACCAAAATCGCCTGTCCTTTCCCAAACACCCCCGAAAACTACATAGGACATAGGAAAAACTATGTCCCATGTAGAAAAAATTATGTCTGATATAATTCAAACTACATCAGACCTTTTTTCGTCCACTTGCAACGAGCTGAAAAACAAATCGTTACAAAAGATTTGGTTTGGGCGCAATTCGTTGAAAATCAGGTGATTTGAAAAATCGGCTGAAATCCGTTTTTTAAACTCCTTTTATGCGAAAAATTCAAGCCAAATGCAATAATGCGCTCATCGTGAATAAGTGCAATGCAAAGCGAGAAAAATGATCCCGATTTTTGACATTCGCCGGTTATGTTTCCCGCTTCATGAAAGCAATTAATCAAGGCTATTGCATTTTCATTATTTCGTTATACAGTGCCAGTCCTTTTGCTGTAAGCAGGTATTTTTGCCTCGGATGATTAGGTTTGTCGGGATATGCCACCTTGAGTAAACCTGCCTCTAAAGCAGGGGTTATATAGTTCTCCAAAAATGTAGGACGATGTTTCAGACCGACTTTCTCCATCAATGCTTTTAATGATAACTGTTCACATGACAGTGCTAATAACAAGGCGCGAACTTGTTCGGTTACTTGTACGGTAGGTTGTTCGATACTTGTACGGTTTATTCGCTGTGCTTGTTTTGCTGTCAATTCTTCTGGGGCGTTAACCAACATATACCGGTTCCGCAAATCATTAGTTTCACCCAATAAAAGATTACGAAAGAACCGCTCCAAATATTCGGAATTGCGCATGATGCCTTTTTGTACATTCTGGTAGTTGGCACGTACCAGTGCATTGCGGAAATACCGTGAATGATTGGCGAACAAGTCATTTGTTACGTTGAAGCCCATAGAACGGAGATAGAGGATTGTAAACACTGCGGTGGTCCGGGTATTGCCTTCGCCGAACGGATGGATTTGCCACAGTCCCGATACGAATTTGGCGATATGGTTTACTAATCCATTTCTGTCAACTTTTGAATAATCGAACTGACGTTCTTGTTCCAAGTCGTATTCAATTGCTTTACGAATGTCTGGAGCTGAAACATATAGCACGGTATCACCACGGAGCACCCATTCCTTTTTCGTGATGTTATAATTGCGGATTTGTCCTGCAAATTTGAATACACCGTTGAAAATACGCCGATGAACCGATGTGAGTCCGACAAGCGTGAACGCAAAAGTCTTTTCAGTAAGAAGTCTGCGAATATTGGTCGATGCCGTATCTGCCTCATGCGTTTCCGCATCTTCGGGGGTACGCGCTTCTTTCGACTGGTAGTAGCTTTTTATGAGTTGTTCTGCTTCGTCAATAGTAATTTCGCCTTCTATATCTTTGCGGGCAGTTTCAATCAGATAGTCGGACGGTTTGAGTCCATCGACGGCCTGCAAGCCGATAGCGGTCTGCCAAGCATAACCCTTCTCCCGCTTCTGCGGTTCGCTCTGGCGTATATATTCGTCGAAGTCTGTCATATTTTTACAGCTTGTTACTGGTCGGTCGCCTCAAACATTTTGGCAAGTGAACCTAAAACAAAGGTAATGTTTTTGTTTCGAAAGTTCACTGAAAGTTCGCCAAAAGTTCACTTGAAAGTTCATTTTGCAGGACTGTGGCTTGTGTTTTCACTGTACGTTTGAGTGGAAATGTTTGTGGTGTGGGCTTGCTGCGGCGTATGGCGTGGGACTGGGTGTGTTTTTTTTCGTAACTTTACACCCAAATATGCTATAGCCTAATGGTTAAAAGAATAATCCGCGTTGTTTTGGTGGCGATTGGTTCGGTGGTGGCACTGTTCCTTTTGCTTGCCATCGCGCTCTACATACCGCCAATACAGAATTTTGCGGTTCACAAGGTGGCTGACTACGCCTCCGAAAAAACGGGCATGAAACTCCGTGTGGAGAGGGTGCGCCTTGCCTTTCCGCTCGACCTCGCCCTTATCAACACTTTCGCGAGCCAAAAGGGCGACACTGTTGTCGATGCCCGCAGCCTGAGGGTGAATGTGGCGTTGCTCCCGCTTTTCAAGAGCCGCGTTGATGTGGAGGGGTTGGAGATATACGGCAGCAAGATAAACACGGTGGACTTTATAAGCGACACGCAGATAAAGGGGCGTGTGGGCGAACTGAAAATACGCTGTCATGGCATTGACCTTGCAAATTCGCTTGTGAACGTGGACGACGGAAAGCTTGCGGATGCAAGCATAACGGTTTTGCTGAGCGACACAGCCAAGGAGGACACCACGCCCAAGAAGCCGACTGTTTGGAAAATCAGACTGAAACGTTTCGACATGGCAAATACGGCGGTCAGTCTGCGTCTGCCAGGGGATTCCATGCGTGTTAGCGCGTCTGTTGGCTCGCTTGCGGTGAGGAACGGCTTTTTCGACCTTGCCGAAAACCTTTATGAGGTAGGGCATATCGGAATACGCAACACCGCCGCCACATACGACATCCCATACGAGGCTTACGTAAAGAAACTCGACCCCAATCACATTGCGGTAACAGGTTTCAATGCCGACATAGACAGCTTGAAATACCATTCCGGCGCGGTAAGGGCGCGTTTGTCGGGACTTTCGGCAAAGGAAAAGAGTGGGCTTGCGCTCAACGGCATGAGTGGCACGCTGTATGTGGACTCCTCAAAGTTGGAGCTTGGCGGTTTCAAGCTGAAAACATCTTATTCCACCATTGACGCCACGGGTGTGTTTGCGTTCAACGCCCTGAAAGCCGGTGGAGAGGGGGCTATAAAAATGAAAATAGCCGGCGAGATTGACCGCCGCGACATAACTTCGGTTGTTCCCGGAGGGCTTGGCGCGGATGTGGAGAAGCTTTTGCCCGAGAAACAGATAGGCATATCCGCCACCCTAAGCGGGGAAAAGGGGAACCTGCGTGTGGAAAACGGCAAGGTGGCTGTTGCCGGAATGATGCAGCTGCGCCTTGACGGGCGGTTGAAAAACATCACTGCTGACAACCGCAGCGGAAACTTGAAGTATTCGCTCAAGACGCAAAACATAGATTATCTGAAAAAGGCTTTGGGGCTTGACTCCAAGAGCGGGATAAACATTCCCCATGGGGTGTCGGCCTACGGAACTTTGAAATTCAGCGGCGACCGCTACGAAACCGATTCAAGGCTTATGCTCGGTCAGGGCAAAGCGAGCGTAAACGGCTGGTTTGACACGCGCCGCAACTCCTATTCGGCAAAACTTTCCACGGTGGGTGTGCCTCTTGGAAAGATATTGGAGGGCAGTGGGCTTCACAGCCTCACATCCCAAATATCGGCAACGGGAAGCGGTTTCGACCCATTCGGGAAAAGCATGAAAATGTCGGCAAAGGCGGATTTTGCGAAGTTCGGCGTTGGCGACTACGACCTGAGCAACACAAAAATCACGGCTTTGTTTCATGGTGGGGCGGGAAAAGTGTCGTTTGTTGCCGACAATGCCTTGTTGCAGGGAAAAGGAGACATCGACGCACAGTTCACAAAGACATTCGTGAAAGGCAAGCTGAATGCAAGGCTCTCGGCACTTGACATCCAAAAACTTTCGAAAGGCGAAAAGTCCATGAAGCTTTCCACCCGCTCTGAAGCCACATTCTACGCCAGCAGCAACATGGGCGTTTACGGCATAGACGCAAGGGTTGACAGCATAATGTTTCATGTTGACAGCGGAAAGAGTTTCCGTGCCAAAGACCTGCTTGTGAAACTTGACAACCACCGCGATTCGCTTTACGCTAAGGTTTCGGCGGGCGACCTTCACCTTACAGCCCACAGCCGCAACAACATTGACCACATAACGGCACAGGCGGGAAAGTTCATCGCCGCGCTCGACAAGCAGATAAAACAAAAACGCCTTGATCAGGAGGCTTTGCGCAAACAGTTGCCGGCAGTCAGCCTTATGATTGACGCAGGAAATGACAATCCGCTCAGCAATTTCCTGAAATATCATGGCGGATATTCGTTCAACCAACTGTTCCTGCACTTGCAAAGCGACCCGCACGGTGGAATAGACGGCACGGGATATGTACACAGTCTGAACACCGGCTCTATCCTACTCGACACGATGAACATATCGCTTTATCAGGACACTACCGGACTGCGCTTCAAGAGTCTTGTTCACAATGCCACCAAACGCAACCCCTATATATTCACCGCCAGTCTTGACGGCTACTTGCTGAATGACGGTGCCGGTGTGGAAATGGTTTACAAGGACCGCAAAGGCATTGAGGGCATGAACCTCGGTATGCGGGCCTTGCTTACCGACAGTGGGACAACTTTCCACATGTATCCCGAAAACCCGGTAATAGCATATCGCAGGTTCAAGGTGAACAAAGACAACTACATTACGCTTTTTGACGACAAAACCCTACAGTCGGACATCGACCTGCTGGCTGACGACGGCACGGGGTTGAAAGTGTATGGCGACCGCACAGATTCTGTTAGCGACATAACGGTGAGCGTGAACAAGGTGAACCTGCGTGAGCTTACGTCTTCCATACCTTTTGCGCCTTTGATTTCGGGTTTCCTTTCGGGCGACTTGCACGTAACCAAGGAGAACGAGAAAATCGCCGCTGCCTACGACCTTGGAGTCAAGGATATGGGGTATGAAGGCGCGCCGCTCGGCGACATAGGTCTTGCAGGCACTTACTTCCCGATGTTCCAAAAGGAGGCGCACTACATAAACACGTCTGTTACACGTGGCGGCGAAGAGGTGGCAAATCTCGACGGAACTTATTATGGAAAGAGCGATTCCCTGAATGCGTGCCTACAACTTGAGAAA
>CAVCON010000053.1:0-13616 GCA_963603805.1 Oscillospiraceae bacterium | reverse complement strand
TTGCAACACAATGAAAGCCAAATGCTTACGTGCGCCTTTTATAACAATGGTATTTTATTATAAATCAGTCTTTTATCACTTTTTGTCTCTTTCCTGTAATTTCGTGAAACAAAAAGAAACCCACACGCGGGAAACAGCTATCCTGCCTGTGGGTTTTGTATGTTTTATGAAAATGCTGGCGTTGTCCGCGCCCTGCCTCCGCCCTTATTGTTTCCGTGGTCTTTCGCCGTCGCGCTGAGGCTTGGACATTTGCTTAAGCACATGACGGCTGAAAAGCCAGTCCGCCTGAAACACACGCAATATTTTTTGCGCGGAAATCACCTTTCTGTATTTTTGGTGGTAACTGTTTTCGAGCTTAACCTTTTGCAGCTGCAACTTGTCAATCTCGCTTATTATTTCCTGCGCCTCTTTCTCGTCAGTTCCCTGTTCGTGCGACTTGTGAACCAAGCCGCCGACTTTCCTGTCTATCTTCATCTTCTCCTTTTCCAACTGGCGGTACAGAGGGAAAAAGCCTGCTGCCTCTGTCGGCGACAGTCCGGCTTTTTTAATGATGAACTCCTCCCTTTTCTGCATGAACTCCTGCGGCGAAAAGCGGGGGCGGTCCTGAAACTCATCCGCAAAACACACGGCTGTGAGCAGCATCGAAAACAATATGGTAAGTCTGAAACGTTTCATCTGTCAACGGTTTTGTTGTTTAATAGTCATAATCCTGCCCGGTTGCATAGGCGTAAATATGATCCTTGTCTATTCCCGCATATTCACAAACTTCGTCTATATATGCGTCCTCGGAATTTGCGCTGCCCGCCACCGCCACGGTTTCGGCTTTGGACTTGTCGGCAATACTCTGCCTGTACTTTACCACATTTATGCTGAAATACAATCCTGCAAACAACGCCGCCAAATAAAGATACGGTTTCATCCTTACAAACAGCGTGCGCCTGTTCTCCAGCTCCGTTGTGTGCGGCTCGACAGGCTCTTTGCTGACAAGTTCCTGCATTTTGTCGGCAAAACCATCAAAGTAATTTTCGGGCACGGAAAACGGATTTTCCCTGCCGAACCTCTTCCTTAGTTCCTCTTCTTTTTTCATGACGGTTCTTTTGCTTACAGTTGTTAGACGTTTTGAATGCCGAAAGGTTTATTCCGTTTCCTTTAATTTTGCATGGATTTTTTCCACGGCTATATGGTATGAAGCCTTCAGCGCACCCACCGACGTTCCGAGCACTTTGCTCATCTCCTCGTATTTCATTTCGTCAAAGTATTTCATGTTGAACACAAGCCGCTGTTTGTCGGGGAGCGAGGCTATCGCCTTTTGAAATTCAAGCTGCGCTTTGTCGCCGTTAAAATACGTATCTGCCTCAAGCTGCGAAACTGCCGCCGCTTCGGGCGAGTCGAGCGATATTGTGTCGCGCTTGCGCTGCAAAAACGAAAGGGCTTCGTTTATTGCTATCTTGAAAACCCATGTGGAGAATTTTGACTCTCCGCGAAACGCATCGAGATTTGACCACGCTTTAAGAAAGGCATTTTGCATTATGTCGTTCGCATCGTCGTGGGAATAGACAAGCCGGCGTATCTGCCAATACACCTGCGGCGACAAACGCCTCACAAGCGCATCGAAAGCCCCGTTCCTGCTTTGCGGGTCGCCAAGCCTTTCCTGCAAAGTTTTCTCGTCAATATTCTCGCGTTTCATCTTGTGTTGCGGCAGATTTTAATAATTACGAAGAACGGACAGCAACCTGTCGTCATAACCATAAGGGTCGGAGGTGTAAACAATGCTTCCGTTCCTGCCCGGATAAGCTGTGAGATACGTTATGTACAGCGGCACCGGGGGCTTGAACGTTTTGAGACCCATTGTCTGCGAGTTCTCTTTTGCGGCAAGTTTCTTCCCCTCCTCGCTCTCGGGCGGCATATCGATGGCAATTCTCATCTTGTCGATTACGAGAGGGTCTTTGTCCGCCAGCATGAACACGGCAAGCTCCAAAGGCTTCTCAAGCCTTACGCAGCCGTGGCTCACGGCGCGGAACGTGCGGTTGAAAGCTTCGCGGTTGGGCGTGTCGTGAAGGAAAATCGCGAAATTGTTCTTGAAACGGAATATCATCCTGCCCAAAGAGTTCCCCTCCCCCTTGTTCTGAACCACGTTGTATTTTCCGCTTTTGAGCATTTCCGCGCTTACTACAGACGGTTCGACTTCCTCGCCTGTTGACTTTTCGATTATCTTCATGCGGTTGCGCTCGAAATAGCCCTCATCCTCGGCGTGCTTCGGGGCGATTTCCCTGCTAATTATGCTTTGCGGCACAGTCCACACGGGGTTCAGTTCCAAACGTTCCACATTGCTCGCCAACTGTGGGGTTTTGTGTTTAAGGCTTCCTGCGCACACTTTCATCTCAAGTGCCTCGCCGTTTTCCTCGTCCTCTGCACGCAGCATGAACTCCGGGAGATTTATCCACACGTATTTACCTTCCTCTTTTTTCGTGCGCCAACGGTAACGCTCCATATTCACGGCAATCGCCCGCTTTTTGGCAATCCCGAGTCCTGTTTTCTGATATTCCCCGCGCAGCCGCAAATATCCGCTGTCCCTGCACAGGGCCTTTTCCGTAATTTGGGTAAACGTGCCTTCGGTTATGCCGTCCAGCAGTTCTGACAAGTATTCCCTGCCAGGAGTTTCCGTAGGCGTGTCATACAGTGTGCGGAAGTCCGTGCAAAGGGTGTCCTCGTCGTTCACAAGGTCCATGCGGTTGTAAAACTTATAAGGGTTCACAAATCCAAAACGCATTCCGCAGGCATAGCGTACCAGCCCTTTCGTTGAATAATACTCTATTTGCGCAAGACACAGGTTTATGTTGCAAGTCCTGAAATCAAAATTCCGAAGACACTGCAACGCCTTTTCTATATAGGGATGATAAACCGTGGAAAGATTTATGCCGTCCCCACTCACAGACAGCAGAATTTTCTTCAGACTGTCCACACGGCAGTCCGCCCCTTTGGTGTCTATCCACAAATAAGGCTGGCGCGAGGCATAATATTTGTCAACATACAAATCAACAAAAGCAGTATCGCGCGATGACAGGCGCAAAGAATCCAAGTACCACGCGACTTTTTTCCCGTCTATGGCATATCTTGCATTACGAAGCGTGTCGTAATAACTGTACTCAATATTTCCGTAGGGATGTAAAACATCGTGCTTCCTGCAACCGGCAAGAAACACCAAGAGGAAAGCAATCACGATTCCTCCTATAAATCTCATTGTGAACAAGCGGCTTTAGCGGATAAATGTCTTGCGCACAACTTTCCCGACCTTCAGAATGTAACATCCGCGCTGCAACCCAAGCGTAAAAGTCTTGTCGTTGCTGTCAACGCGATACGATGCCACCCTCACGCCGAGCACATTGTAAACCTCCAGTCTCTGACCTTCGGCATCCTGCACGCGCACTTCCTGATTGTCGGAATTGTTGTTTACGGTTATCTTTGCTTCGCCCACCGCTTCCTCTATGCCCGCAGTGCCGGCCTCAAAAGCCTGCATTGCCGAAGGGGTTGCAGCGAACGCCGCAGCCAGACACAACGTAAATATAAAACGGTTCAGCTTCATTTCCGTATCACTTATTTGCCACAAAGGTAGAAATACTTTTTCATGCGGACAAGTTTTATTGTGTGAAAACGCAACTTTTTTTCATTTCACCGCAAAAGCCGCCGCTTTCGGGCATTTCTGTGTAATTTTGCAACGCGTCTGCACAGGCATTGCCCGCTGCACGCCCGCAAGTTTGCATTCACGATGGCTAAGTCAAAAGTTCTCTTTCACATAATGGCCCTTCTCACCGCTGCGGTGTGGGCCGTTACATTTGTGTCCTCAAAAATCCTGCTTTCATACGGCTTGCAGCCCGCCGAGATATTCTTTCTCCGCTTTCTGCTTGCTTATATAGGGTTAATTCCTTTCGCCCCCAAAAGACTGTGGTGCAAAAACATCAGGCACGAGATGCTGATGGTTGCGCTGGGAGTTACGGGCGGTTCGGCATACTTCCTTTTTGAAAACACCGCCCTCCAGTTCACCTCCGCCGGCAACGTGTGCCTTCTCGTCTCCTCCACCCCGCTGCTAATCGCCCTGCTTGCCATTTGGCTCGGACGTGGCGAAAGGCTCACGCGCCACCTCGTGTTCGGTTCGCTTGTGGCTTTTGTGGGAGTGGCACTTGTCGTAATCAACGACTGGTCTCACGTACAACTGAAATTCGCCGGCGACATACTCGCACTGCTTGCCGCGCTGATGTGGGCGTTCTACCAGCACCTTGTAAAGCGGGCATACGGACACTATTCCGTGATGTTCATCACACGCAAGGTGTTTGCCTACGGACTGCTGTCCATAATCATATATTTCCTGTTTTTCCCTCCAAGCATACCGCCCGCCGTCTTTTCCCACCCTGCCGTGGTGTTCAACCTCGTGTTCTTGGGAATTATAGCGTCTTGCGTGTGCTTCGTAGCATGGAATTTGGTTATAGGGCAAATCGGCTCGGTTGCCTCGTCAAACTACCTGTACCTGCAACCGCTCATAGCCGCGTCGGTGTCCGCCGTAGTGCTTGGCGAACCTGTTACGTTGGTAATGGCTGCGGGAATGGCACTAATCATAGCAGGAGTATATTGGTCGGAAAGGCGATGACTTCCGCCCAAAACGCGGCAGCAAACCATACGAAAAATCATGTCTGAAATAATAAAAACTATGTCCGATGTAGAAAAAACTACATAGGACGTAGGAAAAATTATATCAGACTTTTTTTTGCGCCATTGCAAACCACTGAAAAGCAATTCGTTATACCAGACTTTTGTCGCACACCCATTTTCTGAAAACCAGCACATTACACAATTTTGGCGGCAGTTGTCGCTTCGTGAGAAACCAAGCTGCGGCGTGATGTGGGAAGCAGGGCGTATGACACAGGGGCTTTCTGTTTTTGTATTCTTATCCCGAACATAAGGTTTTATAACACAGCCACGAGCCGCAGGTTCTGCAAAATTCACTACCTTTGCATGATTTCGCAGCAAAAGACATCTAAAAAACGGTACAAGAAATGGACAGCAAAACGGTTACGGTGAGCGACAAAAAGTTCAAACTCCTTTACAGCGCATCTGATATAAACGCCCAGGTGGAGCGTGTGGCAAAGGAGATTAAGCGCGACATTGCAGGTCGCAAGCCTGTATTCGTGTGTATGCTCAACGGAGCTTTCGTGTTTGCCGCCGATGTGCTGCGAGCAATCGGCGAACCGTGCGAGATACGCTTTGTGAGGCTTTCCTCATACAGCGGCACGCAATCCACAGGCAAGGTGAACAATGTTCTCGGGCTTGACGTTGACCTGAAAGGGCGCGATGTCGTGATAGTGGAGGACATTGTTGAGACCGGCTGCACAATGCACTCCTTCATCGAGGACATAAAAAAAGCATCTCCAGCCTCGGTGAGCGTTGCGTCGCTCGTGGTGAAACCCGAAAGGTTTAAGGAGAAAGTTGAAATCAAATACGTGGGCTTCAAGATGAAAGCCAACGACTTTATAGTGGGATACGGCATGGACTACAACCAGGAAGGACGCAACCTGCCGGACATATACATAGTGGAAGAATAATTACATTACAGCATAATAACAATGAAAAATATAGTGATTTTCGGCGCACCCGGCTCAGGCAAGGGCACGCAAAGCGACAAAATTGTAGAGAAATACGGATTCAAGCACATATCAACAGGCGATGTGCTGCGCAACGAAATAAAGAACGGCACAGAACTCGGCAAAACAGCCGACAGCTACATAAAGGACGGCAAACTGCTTCCCGACTCGCTCATGACCGACATCCTCGCTTCGGTTTTCGACAAGATGCTCCCTTGCGACGGAGTTATCTTTGACGGTTTCCCACGCACGGTGGCACAGGCCGAAGCCCTTGACAAGATGCTCTCGAAGCGTAACACCGAAGTGAAGGCAATGATTGAGCTTAACGTGCCTGACGAGGAGCTTATGAAGCGTCTCATAATGCGCGGCAAGGTTTCGGGCAGAAGCGACGACAACGAGGAGACAATACGCAAACGCCTCGACGTTTACAAAAACCAGACTTCCCCGCTGATTGACTGGTACGGCAAATGCGGCAAGCACTACCACATTGAAGGCGTTGGAAGCGTTGACGACATATTTGCCAAGATAAGCGAAGTTATCGACAAACTTTAACCCTGCAACCCAAAGCTAAAGAATGCCCGAAAGCAACTTCATAGACTACGCAAAGATATACTGCCGCTCCGGAAAAGGCGGGGCGGGCTCCGTCCACCTTCACAGGGCGAAATACCAGCCCAAGGGCGGTCCTGACGGAGGCGACGGCGGACGTGGGGGCGACATATACCTGCGCGGCAACCGCAACTTTTGGACGCTGATACACTTGCGCTACAAACGTCATGTGTTTGCAGGAAACGGCGGAAACGGATCAAAAGACTGCTCCCACGGCAAAGACGGCGAGGACTGCTACATCGATGTGCCGTGCGGCACAGTGGCATACGATGCCGACACTGGCGAATACCTAATGGACGTTACCGATGACGGACAGGTCGTGATGCTGCTGAAAGGCGGGCGCGGAGGCTTGGGAAACTGGCAGTTCCGCACTGCCACGCGGCAGACACCGCGCTTTGCCCAACCAGGAGAGCCTGCGCAGGAAAGAAACGTTATACTTGAGCTAAAACTCCTTGCCGACGTTGGGCTTGTGGGATTTCCCAATGCCGGCAAATCAACACTTATATCCACGTTGTCGGCGGCACGCCCCAAAATAGCAAACTACCCATTCACCACGCTTGAGCCAAGCTTGGGGATAGTGAACTACCGCGACGACAAATCGTTCGTCATGGCCGACATTCCGGGAATTATCGAGGGAGCAAGCCAAGGCAAGGGATTGGGGCTTCGTTTCCTGCGCCACATTGAACGCAACTCGCTACTGCTTTTCCTAATCCCCATCGACTGCGACGATATAAATAAGGAATACGACATACTGCTGAACGAATTGCGCCAGTTCAACCCCCAAATGCTCGACAAGCACCGCGTTGTGGCAATAACAAAATGCGACACGGTGGACGACGAAACCATAGAACTTATAAAGCCGCACGTAAACATCGACGTTCCTGTGGTGTTCATATCATCGGTGGCACACAAGGGAATGGATGCCCTCAAAGACACTCTTTGGGAAGAGTTGAACAGCGAAAGCAACAAACTTGAAGCTGTTCAAACGGAACACCTTGTGCACCGTCGCCGTGAGGCTTCAACGCTTGCCGGACTTGAAGAGGCGGAGGACTCGGTGGATTTGACAGAAGGAGAAACCGACGAAGAGGAGGACGAATACACCGACTATTAAACATGAAGATTCCCCAACTGCTAACTTACGACCTGTCCCCGAAAGTGTTTGCTTTCAGCACCACACGCCACGGCGGATACGGCAAAGGAAACTATGGGGAGTTTAACACAAATCCTTATTGCGGCGACTCGCCGGAAGCCGTATCACAAAACAGGGAAGCCCTGTGCGGAAAGCTCGGGATAGAAGATACCGCACTGCTCTTTCCGCATCAGGTTCACGAAAGCCGGGGCGTGGTCATCGACAAGGATTTTTGGGAATTGCCGGAACTGCGGCGCAAGGAAAAACTCGACGGCTTCGATTATATTGCCACACAGGAAAGAGGGCTTTGCATAGGTGTTTCAACGGCCGACTGCGTTCCCATTCTGCTATATTTTGAGAACCCGCGAGCCATTGTAGCAATTCATGCAGGCTGGCGCGGCACAATGAAGCGGATTGCCCTTAACGCTGTGGAGGATTTGAAAAAAAGCATGGGACTGAATACCACCAATTGCAAAGCAGTAATCGGCCCTTCCATTTCATGCGAAGCTTTTGAAGTCGGGGACGAAGTATATGAAACATTCAGAAACGAAGGTTTCGACATGGCCCAAATAGCGGTACGCATAAACGGCAAATGGCATATAGACTTGTGGAAGGCTAATGCCATGCAATTAGAATGCGCGGGGATATGCGCCGACAACATATCCGTTGCTGGAATATGCACATACAACAACCATACGGACTTTTTCTCCGCACGCAGACTGGGGACAAATTCCGGCAGAATATTTTCAGGAATACTAATCAGACAATAATCATGAAAACAAAAAGCTTACATTATATACCAATAATCCTTTTGGTGTTGCTGTTTTCGTCAAGCGTAGAGGAAAGCCACGATTTCACGCCGGCAGAAAAGCAACAGATAAGCATTGCCACTCCCGGTCTGTTTGCAAAGTCAAAAACATTCACGGTTGACTTTTCCGCTCTCAAAGAAAGCGACTACTCGTTTCCGCTCCCTGTGGGAAAAACCGAGGCTACCGCAAAGGGACTGGAAATAAAGACAAAGAAAGGCGATGCTGTAAAGTCCATGTTTGCCGGAGTGGTGAGACTTTCCCGAAATTTGCCAAACTATGGCAACGTAATTGTCGTGAGGCATTCCAATGGTTTGGAAACCGTTTACGGGAACAACGCCCAAAATATGGCGAAAGTAGGAGACCACGTTAAAGCTGGACAGACTATTGCCATTGCAGGGGAAAGCGAGGACGGAGCGAAACTCTTTTTTGAAATCATGGTGAACGGCTGCAATATAAACCCGCAAACCCTGCTTTCAATCAATTCACACAAGCTGCACAAACATTTGTTCACATTCACCGACAGGGGGAAAAGCGTTGGCGTGGAAATAAGCGACGAGCAGGGCGAGGAAGTTGACGATGACGAAAACGCCGTGATAGACCTCAACAGGGAGCTAACGGAAAGTGAGCAGGGAATTGTAAGCGCAAAAACACCGGGGCTTTTCGACAAGGCAAACTCCATTACTATAAACTTCGCGGAATACGGCGACAAGGACTGGAGCTATCCCCTGCCCGATGCAAAGTTAATCAGCCCTTACGGCGGAAAGCGCAGACACAGCGGAGTTGACTTGAAGACAAAAGCAAACGACAATATTGTGGCCGCCTTTGCCGGCAAGGTGAGGTTTTCCAAAAGATACAGCGGATACGGAAACGTGATTGTGATAAGGCACGCTTCCGGGCTGGAGACCCTTTATTCGCACAATTCAAAAAACATCGCGAAAGTGGGAGACTGGGTAAAGGCTGGGCAAGTGATAGCCCTCACCGGAAGAACCGGTAGGGCCACAACGGAACACTTGCATTTTGAAATAAGGATAAACGGCAGGGCATACAACCCCAACCTGCTTTTCGACCACGCCAACCACAGTCTTAAAAAGGTGAAACTCGTGGCAAACAAATCAGGGAATATTTCAGTTACCCCCGTCAAATAACTGCCGTGTTTTTCTTATATTTGCATCAATGAAAATTTTCACTTCAAAACAACTGCGGGAACTTGATGCATACACCATCAAGAACGAGCCGGTAGATTCTTACGACCTTATGGAACGCGCCGCCGTTGCCATGAGCAAGGAGATTTTGCAACGTTTCGGCAAAGAACGCCGTGTGGTTGTTTTCGCAGGTCCGGGCAACAACGGAGGAGACGCTTTGGCTATTGCCAGAATACTTGCCGGAACAGGAGTGAACGTTGAAGCCTACATTTTCAATATAGGAAGCAAATTAAGCCCTGGCTGCGAAAAAAACAAGACAAGGCTCAACGGCATGAAAACCGCAAAGCTTACGGAAATCACAAAACAGTTTGACCCCGTAACGCTCACAGAAAACGACATTATTATTGACGGTCTGTTCGGGACAGGTCTTAACAAACCCTTGAACGGCGGCTTTGCAGGGCTTGTGAGATACATAAACGCACAACCCGCATACGTCATTTCCATCGACATTCCCTCCGGGCTTATGTGCGAGGACAATTCCCTTAATGTGCGGCAGAACATTGTGCGTGCCGACATGACACTAAGCGTGGAACTTCCCAAACTTGCCTTTTTCCTTGCCGACACAGCCACTTATGCCGGCGAAATCGTTACGGTTTCAATTAACCTAAGCAAGGAGTACATTGAGAAAACCAACACGCCGTTCACGACTATAAACTGCGAGGACGTTTATCCGCTCTTGAAAAAGCGCAATCCCTTTGCCCACAAAGGCACATTCGGACACGGACTGCTAATTGCCGGAAGTTACGGAATGGCTGGTGCGTCAATACTCGCAGGCAAGGCATGCATGAGAAGCGGAATAGGCAAACTCACAATCCATGTACCGGGATGCAACAAAGACATCTTGCAGCAAACAGTCCCCGAAGCCGTGCTTACCATTGACAGCGGCACACGTTTCTTCTCTCATGCAGAAAACGCCGTGCAGTTCGATGCCGTTGCCATCGGTCCGGGGCTTGGCAACTTCCATGATACGAGCAGTGCATTCATAGAGCAAGTGCGCAGTTGTCAGACACCGCTCGTCATTGACGCAGACGGGTTGAACATACTTTCGGAACATAAAGGGTGGATTGCGCAACTTCCAAGAAAGACCGTTCTCACACCGCATCCCGGGGAATTTTCACGCATCGCCGAAACTGAAAACGACAGTTTCAAAATGCTCATGGAAGCACGCGAAATGGCAATGCGCCACCAGTTTTACGTTGTTCTGAAAGGACACTACACATTCATAAACACCCCCGAGGGGCATACATATATAAATACCTCCGGCAATTCAGGAATGGCGACTGCCGGAAGCGGAGACGTGCTGACAGGCATCCTGCTTTCGCTCCTTGCCCAAGGATATTCGCAAGACGAGGCGTGCCGTCTCGGAGTTTTCCTGCACGGTCTTGCAGGAGACCTTGCCGCAGCCAACTTAGGCGAAGACGGTCTCATAGCCTCGGACATTGTAAGTAATATTCCCAAAGCGTTCATGAAGTTGCGCGCACTGTGCGAACGCCCCTAAAAATATTGTAACAAAACCTGTTGAAACATAGCAAATACAGAAAATGAACAAGTCTTTCATATTTTCCTGCCTAATGGCACTTTCCGCCGCAGGCGTTTCAGCCCAAACAGAAGTTACGCCATACACTCCAGGCATCACGGCGGAAGGAATAACATACTACCTTCCCCGCACAGAGCTTAGGATAAGGGTAACAGCCACCTGCGTGAGATACACTCCCGGGGACTTCAGACCATACTCCGAGCGTTACTTGCGCCTTAACAACATCCCCAAAGAGGCCTCTACCACATGGAAAATAGACGATGTGAAAATCTTCACGGAAGGCGTTCCCGACGAAAGCAAGGTTTTCTCCATTAAGCTGGCACAAAAGACATCCGCCCCGCTTGCCTCGCTCACAAAATCAGGCATACTCATGTCGGTCAACGCGCAAACCACGCCCCCTGCCTCCACTCCCGAAATGCCGAAACCCGTGGTAAAGGACAACAACCTCAATCCCCGCGACTACATGACGCAGGAAATACTCACGGCAAGCAGCGTTTCAAAACAGGCGGAACTCACCGCCGCCGAAATATACGACATACGCGAATCGCGCTCAGCGCTGGCAAAAGGCGAAGCCGACAATATGCCCAAAGACGGCGAACAACTGAAGCTGATGATAAACAGCCTCAACACACAGGAAACCGCCCTTTTGCAGCTTTTCAAGGGAACGGAAACCACTGAGACGCGCTCGTTTGACTTTGTTTACATTCCCACGGAAGACAAACAGGAGGTGCTTTTCCGTTTTTCGAAAAAGCTCGGCGCAGTGGATGCAGACAACCTTGCAGGAGAACCTGTGTACATAAGCATCAAGGACAAGCACACCGTACCCGCCCCGGTTGCGAGCGACAAGAAAAAGAAAGAGGTCATGGACGTGCGCTATAACGTCCCGTCTGAAGTGGAGGTGAAAATCTTCACGCCTGAAAACGTCCTCGCCTCCGGCACATACCCCATGGGGCAGTTCGGTAACGTGGAGCATCTCGGCGCAGAACTGTTCAACAAGAAAATGGAAACCCAAGTGTTCCTCAACCCCATAACAGGCGGGATAGAGAAACTTCAATTGCCCGAACCCTCGAAATAGGCAATGTGATATAAAGGAAAAAGCTGTGGGGCAACGCTGCCTCACAGCTTCATTATAATACAAAAGACATACAGCAATGATTAAAGTTCTGCTGGTCATCAGCCGCTGGCTTGCCAACTACACCTCATTCTTTATCATAGGGGTTGCCGTGCTGGCGTTTTTCCTCCCCCACACCTTCGACTGGGTAAGGGGCAACACACAGACCGTTATTCTTGGCATTATCATGCTCACAATGGGCCTGACGCTCACGGCAGGGGATTTCCGCATACTTGCCCGCCGTCCCTTGGACATATTCATCGGCGCAGCGGCGCAATTCATCATCATGCCAGGAGTGGCATACATCCTTGTACACGTGTTCCACCTTTATCCCCCAATCGCCATTGGCATACTGCTCGTAGGCTGCTGCCCCGGCGGAGTGTCGAGCAACATAATGTCCTACCTGTGCCATGGGGATGTGGCGTTTTCCGTAGGAATGACGTGCGCCTCAACCCTGCTCGCCCCCATTATGACACCATTTCTCATGAAGCTCACCGCTGGGCAAATAGTCGAGGTTGACACAATCGGCATGTTCCTCAACATACTTATAGTTACCATAATCCCCGTCGCCATTGGCTGTACGCTGAACTATCTTTACAGCAAACGGAGCTGCTTCCCCACCCTGCAAAAACTGATGCCGGGAGTAAGCGTGCTTTGCCTCGCCATGATTGTGGGCGGAGTAATATCAACGGTTCACGATGACTTGGTTTCGCGCGGCATCCTTCTTTTTGTCTGGACGTTCGGCGTAGTGTTCTGCCACAACAGCCTCGGCTACCTGCTGGGCTGGTTTGCAGGAAAACTTGCAAGGTTCAGCACCGCCAAAAAGCGCACCATAAGCATAGAGGTGGGAATGCAGAACGCCGGACTTGCCACAGTGCTCGCCTCCAACTTCTTTGCAGCCCAGCCGCTTGCCGTGCTTCCATGCGCCATAAGCTGCGCATGGCACTCCATTTCCGGAACCATTCTTGCGGGCCTCTACCTGCGCCACGACCACAGCCGTCCTTGAAAGGAATATGAGCTATATTCATGTTTGGGGAATATTAGCATCCATAACAGGAATTGTGGCAACGTATTCTGTTATCAAAAACAGGAAGTCGGCAAGTGCCGTCCCCTACGGCATTTACCTAACTTTTTCAATCATGATGACATGCATAGGGATAACAACCATTATCCTTGAAAAATACGACAGTATTTGCGCGATATTCTTTGGCATAACATTCCTGAAAATCACATATAACGCCAGGCACACCTTTCCGCCGCGTTTTACAATAGGCTATGTCAATTATCTTAAAGGATATGCTGTTGGTTTTGGGGCTGTAATGTATGGCTTATGCAGAATTTTCGCTTGAAAAACCTAACATTAATTACCGATTTCGGTTTTCCAAGCCTCGTCGTTTTTGAGGAGATAAAATCCATCATCAAAATCAAGACGGTATTACGCCATTTGCAAACACGGTCAAGAGTGTCATACATCGCGTGTGAAGCCATGCGTCCGCAACGGCACAAAAACCACATAGGACATAAGAAAAACTACGAAGCTGTTTTGAAATGGCTCGGTTGTAATTTAGTATGCCAATCAGTTGGTCAGC
>CAVCON010000052.1:0-13635 GCA_963603805.1 Oscillospiraceae bacterium | reverse complement strand
TACGTTATGTATGTGGACTCGGCATCATGCGGCGACTGTGCAATCTCCCACTTGCAGGACTGGGCGGCGATAGACCTTACCGACGCATACAAAAGCGGCGCATTGAGATATGCTTTCGTGATCGCGCCCAGACAAAGCCAGTTCAGGCACGTAATTGAAAAGCTTGGGGAGGACACCGTGTACAGGGACTTCATCTTTGTTGACACTGTGGGAGTGTTTGAGCGTTCCAACCCCAACCTGCCCGCCAACAAGCTGCTGCACACGTTCATGATAAACGCGCATGGGGAGGTGGAACTTATTGGCAGCCCCATCAGCAACAGCCGCATAAAAGATATGCTCGTGAAGATTGCAGGCGGAAAGGGCAGCAAAGACTGACGGAACATTGAACGCCAAAAGGGAACAGGTTATTACAAGGGTGCTGACGGTGGTTATCCTGCTGCCGCTGCCCTATCTGTTGTGGTTAGGGACGCGCTGCTTTATTACAGACTATTTCTCTATCCCCACCTGTTCCATGCTCCCCACCCTAAGCCCCGGGGACAAGGTGTTTGTGAACAAGCTGACAATGGGGGCGAGAATATACACCAGCTTCAATTTCAGCCTTGAGGGGGCGGAACTGAAAAGCCACCGGATGAAAGGGTTGCGGAAAGTTGAGCGCAACGACATTGTTGTGTTCAACTTTCCGCACCATAACGGCAAGATAAACTTCGTAATAAACAATGTATATTGCAAGCGCGTGGTTGGCGTGCCGGGCGACAGCATACGCACGGAAAACGGATATTACAGGAACAACAACCACACAGGGGTTCTTGGCGTGGAGAAAATGCAGCGGGCTTTATCGGAAATGCCCGACTCCATTATTCCCAAGGAGGCACTCAACATCCTCCCCTTTGACGGACGCACGCCATGCACCATAAAGAACATGCACCCGGTGTATGTGCCGCGCAAGGGCGATGTGATGAAAATCACGCCAAGCGAAGCGACTTATTACAGAATGATATTAGAATGGGAGCTGGGCAAAGGCATCACGTGGGACCAGGACAAAAATGCCGTCTATGCCGACGGCAAACCAATAAGCACGCACCAGTTCACGCACGACTACTATTTTATGGCGGGGGACAACGCTGCCGACTCGAACGACTCGCGCTATTGGGGGCTTGTGCCGGAAGAATATATTGTAGGCGTGGTGGGATATGTTTACCACAGGGACAAATGACATGAAACAGATATTTTTCATCTTATCTATAATGCTGTTGGGCGGCTGCGCCTCGTTTGAGACCGACCGCAAATTGGAGGATGCGCTCGAACTGGCGGGCAACAACAGGGGCGAACTGGAAAAGGTGCTTGAACACTATGAAAAGGACTCTCTGAAGCTGGAAGCCGCCAAGTTCCTTATACGGAATATGCCCGGACACTATTCCTATTCCGACACATCGGTGGTGTTGAAATACTCCCTTGCCGTTGACTCCGCCCTGCGGGCAATGAAAGACTCCAGCTTCAGCAGCATTAGGGACTCCATAAACGTATGCGCCGACCGCATGGGCATGGCAAAACTGAAAAAGGTGCAAGACATAAGGATTATCACGGCCCGGTATCTGATAAGGAACATTGACGCCGCATTTGACGACTGGCGGAAAGGGCTGTGGGCGCAACACCTGACCTTTGACGAATTTTGCGAATATTTGCTGCCATATAAAGTGGAGGAGCTGCAACTTCTTGACGACTGGCGTTCCAAACTGAGAAAGTTCCAATCAAAAAGCCTGCGGGAGCTGAACCGCTGCGACGTGTACAGGAACTCCACGCTCGAAGCCGCAAAAATGCTTGTGCGCAATTATCAGGACACCATCAAGCCCACCGTCGAGGCAGACAAAGCCATACGATACCCCATGATGAAATGGGAAACGCGGATGAAAGTCCCATTCGGCACGTGCGACTTCTATTCGTCCATCGGCATGGCACTGCTCCGCAGCAACGGCATCCCGGTTGTTTCGGAGTTCACGCCCCACTGGGCCTGCCGCCGGCTGGGGCATTCGTGGAATGTTTTGATTGCCGAAAACGGACACAACTATCCGTTCAACGGCATAACCTCATCCCCCGGAAACAATTACCGGCTTATGGAGAAGATGGCAAAGGCATACAGGCACACCTACTCCACAAACAAGGAATTGGCGGACTTGAACGGCAAGGAGAAAAACGTTCCGGCCTTGTTCAAGACTTTTTTCCTTAAAGACGTAACGGATGACTACATAAACGCGGTTGACGTTGAAATAAAACCCAGCGGACTGCCGAAAAACAGGGAATATGCCTTCCTCGCCATTTTCGGTGACCAGGACTGGACACCAATATCGTTCGGGCAAATGGAGAAAGGCAAAGTGCATTACAAAAACCTTGGCAGGAACATTCTATATATGCCTTTCTGCTATTCCGACGGCGGGGCTGTAACCCCCATAGGCGAACCGTTTGTGGTGCTGCCGTCAGGAAAAACAAGAACAATAAAGGCTAACCGCAAGAAACGCATCAAAGTTGTGCTAAAGCGCAAATACCCCACGCTGGAACTTGCATACCAACTGCTGAACAGATTGGACGGCTGCGAATTTCAGGCATCGAACGACAAGAAGTTCCGCAAATACAAAACGGTTCACAAAATAGGCGAACACTACGGCATAGGCTATGACGTTAAAGTGGCAGACAGCGTCCCGGCATACAGGTACTGGCGTTTCTTTTCGACAAAGGCGGAGGCACACGCCAACATAGCGGAACTTTATTTCTTTGACGCATCGGGGAAGGAAATCAAAGGCAAGGTTATCGGCACGGACGGTTCGTGGGACGGCGGGAAAGAACACACCCGCGATGCGGCAGCCGACGGCGACCTGCTCACGTTTTTTGACGCTCCCGACGGCGACGGTTCATGGGTGGGTCTGGACTTCGGCAAGCCTGTCAACATCAGTCATTTTTACTTTTATGCCCGTGGGGACGGCAATTCCATAGAGATAAACAACAAATACGAGCTGCTATGCTGGGACAACGGCAAATGGAACAGCCTCGGCGTAAAGAAAGCGTCATCCCCCACCCTTTTATACGACAATGTACCTGACGGCGGAGTGTATCTGCTGCGCAACCTCACCAAGGGCAAGGAAGAGAGAATCTTCACCTACGAAAACGGCAAACAGGTATGGTGGTAAGCAAAAACAATTATGACACTCGCATTATCTTTCCGTGAAAGGCTGCATAAAGCCAATATGATTGCGGGCATTGCAATATTTGTGATGCTTATGGCCACAACGGTGATGCCCGTTGAAACGCGGTGGAGCGGTACGGAGGTTGCCGTGGCGCAGACATTGCCGGCAATGTGCCTGTTAGGAATGGCATTTACCCTGCTGCAAAACAAGGGCGACAGGAAATTGTCGTTGCTTGATGTTTTTGTTGCAGCATGGTACATATACTATCTTTGCCGCACTTGGGCGGGCAACGAATACCCTTGCGCCACGCAGTTTCTGAAAGACACGGAATTGTTTGCATTGTATTTTGCCCTCCGGGGAATCTTCTGCAATATAAATGTACCCCCGGCTTTTGTTGTGGTTGTCCTCATTTGCCTTGGGTGCTACGAAGCTGTGCTTGGACTTTGGCAGATGATTACGGGCGGAAGCCGCCACAGCCTTTATATGCTTACCGGCTCGTTTCTTAATCCCGGACCTTACTCCGCTTTTCTGCTCATAGCCCTTGCTGCGGGACTGACGGCGAAAAAAGAACTGCTCTCCACGGCAGGGAAATTCCCCAAGCCTGTGCGTCGTTATCTTGCCGCAACTTTTCTTGTCATGGTGGCAGTAACGGCCGTTGTGTTTCCCGCCACATGGAGCAGAGCGGCACTAATGGCACTCGCCGTTGTTTGCCTGTGGTATTTCCGAAAGAATTATTGGCGGTGGAGATATGCGGTTTGGGGAGTGTGCCTTGCTGCGGTTGCGGCATTATATTTCATTAAGCAAGGGTCTGCTGACGGGCGTATGCTGACATGGACGGCAAGCATCACAGCATGGGGGCATTCCCCTTGGCTCGGCGTAGGGACAGGCGGCTTCAGACACGTATGTGCAGAAGGCATAGCGGAGTTGTATGCGGCAAATCCGGCAAACCCTTTGTTCGCCTCCGGGGATGTGGCGGAATACGCTTTCTGCGACTTTCTGAAAATACTCACAGAACAAGGTGTCATAGGGGCTGCGCTTTGCATTATCGCAACAGCGGCTTTATTGCATAACGTTTACGCTTACAGCAAGCCGCTGTTCTGTTCCCTGCTCGCGCTGCTAATGTTTTCACTGTTCTCCTATCCGTTTGAACTATACCCTTTCAGAATTTTTATCGTAATAATGGCAGCCGTTTCTTCTGGCAAGGCAAACACAGTTAACGCCATAGGATGCAAAAGAATTATGCCCGCGTTCTTAACGTTGGGAGGTGTTGCCATAATATCCGGATATTTGGCGAAAGAGATTAGCACCCGCCACAAAGCAGACAAGGAGGCAAGCATATTTTTAGCCAACCAACAGGTCTCTTCGGGAAATTGCACTAATTTGTTATCCAAAGAAAGCGATAATCCACGCTTTTTATTTATATTTGCGAAGTCGCTAAGAAGCAAAGGCAGATACAACGACAGCAATGCCTTATTGCGTCAGGGCGCACTGATAAGCGGCGACCCTATGTTCTTTCTGCTGCAAGGCAACAATTACAAAGACATGGGATGCCAGGACTTGGCGGAAAAGGCGTATATGAAAGCCCATGCAGTGATGCCCAACCGCCTGTATCCGCTTTACCGCATGATGCTGCTGTACGAATCTGCCGGCAAAAGAGAAAAAGCCAGACACATGGCAAAAATCATACTGGAAACAAGCCCCAAGATTAATTCACAAGCGACAAAAGACATAAAAGACCAAGCAAGAGTACTGTTATGAGAAAAGCCGTATTTGCCATAATGCTGCTGTTGGGCTTGACTGCAAACGCCCAACAGCTGACGCTGAGAAATGCGATAGCCATTGCCCAGGAAAATTCCTACGACATACAGCTTGCCAAACTGTCGTTCATGTCGAAGTATTGGACTTACCGTTCGTTTCTGGCCGACCAACTGCCGTCCATAAACCTAAGCGGTGAATTGGGCGCGTTTGACCATTCGCTCGTGTCTGTGAGGAATTACGACAACGGGCAAGTGGCATACGTCAACAACAATTCGCTGTCGAATATGCTCATGCTTTCGGTTGACCAAAAGATTGCCGCCACAGGAGGAACGGTTTCGCTGCAATCATATCTCTACAGCCTTAACCAGTTTACATACGACAAGACCACCTTCAACACCCAACCGCTGCGGATAAGCTACACCCAGCCGCTGAGAAGCTTCAACGCCATGAAGTGGAACAAGAAAACCATGCCGCTTGACTACCAAATAGCCCAGAAAAACTACCTCACGGCCATGCAGCAGGTAACGATACAGGTAACGACCCTTTTCTTCAGTGTGCTTGCAGCGCAATCGGAATACAAGCAAAGCGTAGAGACCGTGAAAGACCGCGAGCAGCTTTTCGACATGGCAAAAAAGCGACTTGAATTGGGCACAACAACCAAAAGCGAAGTGCTGCAGCTTGAACTTTCCCTGCTAAATGCACGTGTGGCGGCAAATAACAACAAGCTGACGTTAGAAGACAAGATGTATAAGTTTTTCTCCTACCTGCGTGTTACCGACTACGAAAAGGCGGAGCTTGTGCCACCATACAATGTGCCGGACATTCTTTTGGACATGGATGACGTATTGAGAAAGGCCATTGAAAATTCATCGCACACACTGGAACAGAAACAGATGATGCTCGAAGCGGAGAAAGGACTTGCCCAAGCAAAGGCGGGGCGCGGCATACAGCTCACACTCCATGGGGAAGTGGGGTTCACACAGTCGGCAAACACCTTTGCCAATGCCTACCGCCGCCTGAATGACAACGAGGTGGTGGGGCTTACGCTCTCGCTGCCAATATTCGACTGGGGAGTGAGCAAGGGGAAAATAAGAATGGCACAAGCCGAGCTTGAACTCGCCAAGACCAAAAACGAGCAGACACACCTTGATTACGTTCAAGAACTGAAAAATAAGGTGATGCAATTCAATGCGCAGCCGCAGCAATGCAAAAACGCCCTAAGGGCACAGGATATAGCGGAAGAAAGATATGAGATAACCAAAAAACGCTTTGAGACAGGCTCCGTGTCAGTAACCGAGCTAAACACGGCACAACAGGAACTTGAATCTGCGAAAACACAATACATTTCGCTTCTGCAAACTTTTTGGACAGACTACTACACTCTGCAAAAATCAACCCTGTACGACTGGATAAACCGTTCGGACATACGTGTTGATTTCGACAAACTGACAAAAAAATAGGAATATCATGACAACACGTCGCATCATACCATACATTGCAATCATTCTGCTGCTCCTTGTTTCCTGCAAAAGCAAGGATGCCAAGGAACAGGAGAACACCACCATAGAACAGCAGCAAGAGGCTGTTGCAGACGTGGACACTATAAGGCTGAAACGGCAGACTTTCCAAAAACAGCTTTTATGCAACGGAAAGCTCGCAGCCATAAGAAAAGCCGACCTGCAATGCAACAACCCTGGGGACATATTGCAGAAAGTGGCAGTGGTCAACGGACAGCGCGTGGCAAAGGGGGCTTTATTGTGCGTGTCGGACACACGCGACAAACAAGCCGATCTGGAAAAGGCGAAACACGACATGGAAAAAGCCAAAGTGGACCTACAGGACAAACTGATAGGCTTGGGCTATGACGCAGACCTGTCAAAAGTTCCGGCAGACGTTCTCCGCAAAACAGAAATACTGTCGGGCTACTATACGGCAAAGTTCCAACTGCTTTCAGCGCAGAAAAGGCTTGCCGAATGTGAGTTGCACGCCCCTTTTGCAGGGAGAATAGCCAATCTCGAAGCACGCGCACACCAGGTTGGCGGAAAATTCGGCACACTAATAGACGACTCTTTCTTTGAGGTGGAATTCCAAATACTCGAAGCGGAACTCGCATTTGTGAAACGGGGCGAAAAAGTCATCATAACGCCCTATGTGAACGGGCAAGAAAGCTTTTCGGGCACGGTAAAGGAAATAAACCCCACAGTGGACAGCAAAGGCATGGTAAAGGTTACGGCAAGCGTCAAAAACAGTTCGGCAAAACTAATAGACGGCATGAATGTCAAGGTGATTGTGGAGAATGCCGTCCCGAATATGTTCGTAGTCCCAAAGGAAGCCGTGGTGGAGCGCGACGGTTATCATGTTGTGTTCACATACAACAAGGAAACCAAAAGGGCTGTATGGACATACGTTGACATAGCCTACAGCAACCTCACCAGCTATGCCATTACCGGATGCGCCAAAAAAGAGACGGAGATAAAGGAGGGGGACGTGATTATTGTTTCGGGGAATCAGAACCTTGCGGACGACACCGAGGTGAAAGTTAACTAAGAGTCAAACGTCCGCATACCAAACAGCAAAGAAAAATCCCGCACCATGTTTCGCCAACTTCTCCACCGCCCAATAGCCGTAAGCATGGTTCTGATAGCGATGACCGCTGTCGGAATACTTTCGCTTGCCTATATACCCGTGTCGCTGATGCCGGAGATAGACATTCCGCGAATCACGGTGCAGCTGTCAAATCCCGGAGCCTCAGTTACAGAGATAGAGCAACAGATGGTTACCCCAATGCGCCACCAATTGTCGCAGGTCGCCGGCTTGAAGGACATAGAAACGCTGTCAAGAATGGATGCCGGCAGCATCACACTTTCATTCGAGCCTGGCAGCGACATGGACCTCCTTTTTATCGATGTGAACGAAAAGATTGACAGGGCCATGAACACAATGCCCAAGGATATGGCACGTCCCAAGGTCATAAAGGCCAGCGCGATGGACATTCCCGCGTTTTATATTGACATTACGAAAAAAGGAACTTCAGACGGCAACGACATGGCGCAATTGTCGCGTCTGGCGAGGAATGTGATAACAAAACGCATTGAACAACTGCCGCAGACGGCAATGGTGGACTACAGCGGCACTGTCGGCTCGGAAATCGACATTGTGCCGGACATCAGTAAAATACACTCGCTTGGCATCACCTCGCATGAAATTGAGGCCGCCATAAACGACAACAACATTGTGATTGAGGCTTTGAGCGTGGTAAGCGGCATTTACAGATACAGCATACATTTTGACTCGCAAATTCTGTCAAAGAAAGACATCGGAAACATTTACCTGCGCCACGAGGGGCGTTTGCTGCAACTCAAGGACATTTGCGGCATAGAGGAGAAAACCGGCGTGAGAAACGGCATTGTGCGCCATAACGGCAAAGATGCCATCACCATTGCGGTGATTAAGCAAAACGATGCGCAAATGGCCGACCTGCAAAAAAGCATCTCAGACCTGATTGTGAATTTGCAGAAAGACTACCCCAACCTTGATTTCACTGTTACCAGAGACCAGACGGAACTCCTGAGTTATTCCATGAACAACCTTGAGTGGAACTTGATACTCGGTGCGGTTTTGGCTTGCGTGGTTTTGTTTGTGTTCAACGGCGGATGGAGAATACCCTTGCTTGTCATCATCTCCATGCCGCTTTCACTTATTTTCACACTGCTATGTTTCTACATTATGGGAATTTCCCTTAATGTGATTTCATTGTCGGGCCTTATACTCGGCATCGGCATGATTGTGGACAATTCCATTATAGTTATTGACAACATACGCCAGCGCGGCGATGTGGTAAACGCCACAAGGGAGGTGTTCATGCCTATGCTAAGCTCGGTGTTGACAACATGCTCGGTTTTCATTCCGCTCATATTCCTTAGCGGAACGGCGGGCGCGCTGTTCTACGACCAGGCAATGGGCGTAACCATAGCCCTGTTTGCCTCGCTTATAGTGGCTGCGTTGGTTGTGCCGGTGTACTATTACGCCTTGTTCCGCAAGAAAGGCTGCGCCAAATCCGAAGAGGGGAAGGCGGAAAAAGCCCTGTTGGGCGTTTACGAACCCGGGATGCGATGGACTTTGAGGCATGGCAAGCTATGTCTGCTGATTTTTGCGCTGTGTTTTGTAACCATAGCCGTTGTTTACCCGCACATCAAAAAAGAGCGTATGCCGTTTATAGAGCAAAAGGACGCATTGATGACCATTGACTGGAATGCGGGGATTTCAACCGAGGAAAACGACAGAAGGGTGCAGGAGCTGCTGAACACGGCAAAAGGAAGCATTGAAACAAACACCGCCATGACGGGAGTGCAGCAGTTCATACTGTCGCATACAAAAGACATAACCAATAACGAGGCGGTTGTATATATCAAAGCGCACAGCAAGAAATCGCTCGACTCAATAAAAACGGCGTTTTCGGGATATTTGAAGAAACACTATGCAAACGCAAAAGCGGAGTTCGGCATATCGGGAAACTTATACGACCTGATATTCCAGACCGACAAGCCCGACCTCGAAATAAGGCTTCAGAAAGTGGAAGGCGGCAGACCGTCAGTGGATGAGGCCAAACAGGTTGTTGACAGCGTAAGGCGCAGGTTTCCAACAGCCGGAGTACAGCCTGTTGCCACTGAAAACGTGCTGCGCTACATAGCAAACCCCGAACAGCTCGCATTATATCATGTTTCGTACAACCAGCTTTATTCCCGCCTCAGGGAGATTGTGGGAAACAACAAAGTGTTCGGCATAGCCAACGGCGACCAGAACATACCCGTAATTGTGTGTCAGGACAAAACGGATGCCAATGAGATAATGCAGAAAACCGTGCGCAACGACGAAGGGACAGACATCCCGCTGGAATATGTGGTTGAGGAAACCCAGACTGAAAGCTTCAAACGCCTTAACGCCGGACTTGAAGGCGAATACTACCCCATTGTGGTGAAAAACGCTTCGGACAAGGATGTGAAAAAAATTGTGGACTACACCGAAAAACTGCATGAAAGGAAATTTCAAAACCTCAAATGCTCGTACCACGGCAACTATTTCGATTCGCGCAAAATGATAAAGGAACTCGCAATGGTTTTGTGTGTTGCGCTGCTGTTGCTGTACTTCATACTCGCCGCGCAGTTTGAAAGCCTCATCCAGCCCGCAATAATCCTTGCCGAGATTGTCATCGACGTATGCATAGTGCTTTTGGCTCTGTGGGCAATGGGCGAATCGGTGAACATAATGTCAATGATAGGGCTTGTGGTCATGAGCGGCATCATAATCAACGACTCCATCCTGAAAGTTGACACAATAAACCGCCTGTACAGGAGCGGGGAAAAGACCTCGCTGCTTCGTTCGGTAATCGTTGCCGGGCAATTGCGCCTCAGGCCAATAGTGATGACTTCGCTCACCACCGTCCTCGCCCTGTTGCCGTTTCTCAACAAAAGCGACATGGGTTCTGCGCTACAGTTCCCACTGTCGGTTACAATTGTCATAGGCATGGTTGTGGGTACGGTTGTCAGCCTGTTCTTCGTCCCCTTGCTGTATTTCATCATTTACTGGTGGAAGGAAAGGCTTGCCCTGCGGTAAATCATGAAATAATCTGGCTATGAGGCACACGTTTTCCATACTTCTGACCATGTGCATACTGATGGTAATCGGTATTGCCCTCATTCCCGGCCTTGACATAAGCAACAAGCCCGCCCCAAGGCAGGGCAAGTCGCTTACCATTTCATACAACTGGCCCGGGGCTTCGGCAAAAGTCATGGAGCAAAACGTTACCTCACGCATAGAGGGTCTGGCAAGTTCAGTGCGCGGAGTGGAATCCGTGTCCTCGGTGTCTTATTTCGGATCGGGAAGCGTTACGGTGAGACTGAAGAAAAACGCATCGGTGTCAAGCGTCAAGTTTGAGATTGCCTCGCTGTTGCGGCAGGTGAGGGACAAACTGCCCAAAGGTGTTTCATACCCGGATTTGTCGGGCGGAGAAGTTGTTACCGGAAAGGAACGCAAAGACAACACACCCATTCTTACGTACAGGGTTAATGCGCCAATGTCCGACTTTGACATCAGGAAACGGACGGAACGCACCATCAAGCCCAAACTGGAGCGGATAGAGGGCGTGGGCCACGTTGACGTGTCGGGAGGGACAGACAGATACCTGGAAATATCATACAATGCAGAGCAGCTTGCCCTCTACGGACTTACATCGGCTGACATAGAGGAAGCCATACGCAACTATCTCGGCAGACAGGACATCGTAGGCGACATCATAAAGCGCGACCGCAGCGGCACAAGGGAAAGAATTTCGCTTTTCCTCGCGGTTGACGGAAAACAAGGGTTACTGGAATCAATACCCATAAAGACCATAGAGGGGAAAATAATATATCTTAACAACCTTGCGAAATGTGAATACAGGGACAGGGAACCTTGGAGCTACTTCCGGGTGAACGGCATGAACACCGTTTACATCAACGTGTTTGCGGAAGAGGATGCGGGCATACGCAAAGTGGCGGCGCAGGTGAAAGCCGAAATAGGGAAACTCGGGCAAGCCGACTCCAAGCTTAAATGCACCCTTACATACGACAAGCCGCAGGAACAGTTTTCCGACTTTGAAACCCTGATAACGCGCAGCGGCTTGTCGCTCCTGATACTCCTGCTTTTTGTGTTCCTGTGCAAAAGGGATTTCAAATACCTGCTCATCATCTTTTTCTCGCTGCTTGCAAACATACTCATCGCCGTGATATTCTACAGGCTTTTCAACATGAGGCTGGAGCCGTTCTCAATGGCAGGAATCACGGTGTCGCTCGGGCTTATCATCGACTCTACAATCGTAATGACCGACCACTACAGCTATCATCACGACTTCAAGGCCTATCCTGGCATAGTGGGGGCTATGCTCACCACAATAGGAGCACTCGTCATTATATTCTGGCTGCCCGACTACATAAAGAACGACCTTTACGGCTTTTCATGGATGATAATCATCAACCTTGCCGTGGCGTTGCTTGTATCGGCATTGTTCGTGCCGGCACTGATTGACAAGATGAAATACGGCAGCAGGCAGAAAGGCCGTCCGCGAAACACAAGGCTCATGCTTTTATGGAACAGCTTCTACCGCCGCTACCTCGCCCTGAGCCAGCACCGCGTGATGCGCTGGGTGATGCTGGCGGTTTCCGCAGGCCTGTTCGGCTGGTCGCTGTATCTTTTCATAGGCTCGCTTGATTCAAATACCTACCGCCCCGAACCCGATGAAATGAAACTGCACATTAGGGGGCAGATGCCCTTGGGCGGAACTCCCAAACAGCTGAACGAGAAAGTGGAAACCATCGAGGCTTTCATGTCGCAATTCAAGGAACTGAAAAGATACGAAACCAACATAGGCGGCTGGGGGGCGGAAATCGTAGTGGAGTTCAAGCCCGAATACCTGCACACGGACTTTCCGTATGTTTTTGAAAACAAGATTATCGGAAAGCTCATAACCATAGGCGGGGCAGACTGGAGTACTTATGGCGTGAGCGACCGTGGATTCAGCAACTCGCTCAACCTGCAATACAGGGGCAGCAACATAGAGATAACCGGGTATGAGTACGACCGCCTCTACCGCTTTGCGGAAGATATGTACAAGCGGCTTAGGCAGAACAACCGCATAATGGACCTGACCATCGAGACTCCCGGACACGAGCGGCAGGAAGACGAGCTATACATGGAGTATGACAAGGAAATGCTTAACCTCGACAGCGTGAATGTGAGGGACATACACAGGACGCTTTCGAGCATGCTCGCCGAGCACGAAATGGGGAAAAAGGCAGGCTCCGGACAGCAGACAGACTATGTGCTGCGCCCCGAGGAGAACGGCAAATTCGACTTGTGGCAGCTTGAAAACTCGTTTGTGAAGGTGGGAGGCAGGGATTTGCACCTCACGGATTTCATGAACATAGACCGCAGGGAGGCCAAGAACTGCATACCGCGCGAAAAGCAGGAATACGTGCTGAGGGTGGCGTTCAATGTGCTGGGCTCGTACAAATACGCCAGCAAATACATAAAAAGCATCACCGACGAATTCAACTCCAAGTTCCCCGTGGGCTTCCGCTGTGTAAACAAAACCTACGGCAGTTACGAGGACAAGGGCACGCAGTATTGGCTCATAGGTCTTGTGGTCATCATAATATTCTTCATCTGCACCATTCTGTTTGAAAGCCTGTACAAAGGGCTTGTGATTATAATGCTCATTCCCATATCGCTTTCGGGAATGTTCCTCACCTTCCATTTTGCGGGCATGGAGTTCGGCACAGGCGGCTTTGCGGCAATGGTGATGCTATGCGGGCTGACGGTGAACAACGGCATATACATAATGAGGGAATATGGCTGCGAAAAAAGGTATCTGAAAGCGTACAACCACAAGATAGTGCCGATATTCCTCACGGTATTCTCAACAATACTCGGATTCATCCCGTTCCTGGTTGACGGCCCAGAAGACAGGTTCTGGTTCTCATTCGCCACAGGCTCAATCAGCGGTCTCGTGTTCTCCGTCGTTTCCGTAGTGTTCGTGATGCCGCTGTTCATGAGAATTGGCAGGAAACGCGCAAAAGCAAACAGAACCCCCGAAAACAACATTTGACATAGAAAAAACTACATAGGACGTAGGAAAAATTATATCTGATATAATTCAAACTACATC
>CAVCON010000051.1:0-13891 GCA_963603805.1 Oscillospiraceae bacterium | reverse complement strand
ATTATGAAGATTGCAGAAATAAACGAACTTCAGACTCCGGAATTGAAGGAACGCCTTGATGCAGAGGAATCCAACTATCACCAGTTGAAACTGAACCATTCCATATCTCCTATAGAGAATCCTTCTCGCATAAAGGAGGCTCGCCGTACCATAGCACGCATAAAAACCGTATTGCGTCAAAGAGAACTTAACAAATAAAAAGGCAGGTAAAGTAAGATGGAAGAAAGAAATTTGAGAAAGACCCGCCAGGGTGTGGTGGTGAGCAACAAGATGGACAAAACCATCGTTGTTGAGGCCAAGTTCAAGGAAATGCACCCGATCTACGGCAAGTTTGTGTCGAAGACAAAATCATATCACGTGCATGACGAGAAAAACGAGTGCAACGTTGGCGATACGGTCTTGATTATGGAAACCCGCCCCTTGAGCAAAACCAAGAGGTGGAGATTGGTAGAAATCGTAGAAAAAGCTAAGTAAAAATGATACAGGTAGAAACAAGACTCAATGTGGCCGACAACAGCGGTGCCCGTGAGGCAGTATGCATCCGTGTACTCGGCGGAACAAAACGCCGTTACGCCACTGTAGGCGACACCATTGTTGTTGCTGTTCAAAACGTGATCCCCTCGAGCGACATGAAGAAGGGTACAGTATCACGAGCTTTGATCGTTCGCACAAGCAAGGAAATTCACCGTGCTGACGGTTCGTGCATTCGCTTTGACGACAATGCTTGCGTATTGCTTAATGCTGCAGGAGAACTTCGTGCAAGCCGTATTTTCGGCCCGGTTGCACGCGAACTCCGTGCTGTTAATATGAAAGTTGTGTCGTTGGCACCGGAGGTACTTTAACATTAGAGCAGAAATGAGTAAATTACATATCAAAAAAGGAGACACCGTTTATGTGAATTCCGGAGAGAGCCGTGGTCAGAAGGGCAAGGTTCTGAAGGTTTTCGTAGCTGAACAGCGTGCAATCGTTGAGGGTGTCAACATGGTGTCGAAATCGCAGAAGCCTTCTGCGAAAGCTCCGCAAGGCGGGATAATAAAGAAAGAGGCTCCTATACATATATCGAACCTCAATGTTATCGACCCGAAGAGCGGGAAGCCTACGCGCATAGGTCGCCGTCTCAACGAAGAAGGCAAACTCGTGCGTTATTCCAAAAAATCAGGGGAGGAAATCAAGTAATGAGTAATACCGCAAGTCTAAAACAGGTTTATGCCGAGCGTATTGCTCCGGCTCTTATGAAGAAGTTTAATTATTCTTCTAAAATGCAGATTCCTGTACTGAAGAAAATCGTTATCAACGAGGGTTTGGGCGATGCAACGCAGGACAAGAAGATCATCGACAAGGCTATCGAGGAACTTACGACCATTACAGGTCAAAAGGCAGTAGCTACATTGTCAAAGAAGGATATAGCAAACTTCAAGGTTCGTAAAAAGATGCCCATTGGCGTAAGGGTTACTCTCCGTCGTGAGCGTATGTATGAATTCCTTGAGGAACTCATACGCGTGGCTCTTCCCCGTATCAGGGATTTCAAGGGCATAGAGAGCAAACTTGACGGACGTGGAAATTATTCTCTCGGCATCAAGGAGCAGATAATCTTCCCGGAAATCAATATCGACAGCGTTGATCGCTTAAACGGTATGAACATCACCTTTGTAACAACTGCGCAGACAGACGAGGAGGGCTATGCTCTTCTTAAGGAGTTTGGTTTGCCGTTCAAGGACGCTAAAAACAATTAATACATATGGCAAAGGAATCGATGAAGGCACGCGAAGTGAAACGTGCCAAAATGGTAGCCAAATATGCAGAGAAGCGTGCTGCCCTCAAGAAAATCATCAACACAACAGATGATCCCGCTGAGGCTTACGAGGCAGCGCGCAAACTTCAGGCAATTCCTCACAACGCATCTCCGGTGCGTCTGCACAACCGTTGCAAGCTTACGGGACGTCCCAAAGGATATCTCCGTATGTTCGGTTTGTCGCGTATCCAGTTCCGTGAGATGGCGTCAAGCGGTCTTATTCCGGGAGTGAAGAAAGCAAGTTGGTAAACCAGAAGAAAAGAAAGAACATTTATTTAATATTGTCGGGGCGTTCCCGATCAATTAAACAAACAAATCAATGACAGATCCAATAGCAGACTATTTGACGCGGCTTCGTAACGCCATCCGTGCAAACCACAGGGTGGTGGAGATCCCTGCATCAAATTTGAAAAAGGACATCACAAAGATCCTTTTTGAGAAGGGCTATATCCTAAACTACAAGTTTGTGGACGAAGGCCCTCAAGGTGTAATCAAGGTGGCTTTGAAATATAATCCTGCCACCAAGTCAAGCGCAATAAAGAGCCTGACACGTGTTTCACGTCCGGGTTTGCGCAAGTACACTGGTTACAAAGAAATGCCCCGCGTCATCAACGGACTCGGTATCGCCATCATCTCCACGTCAAAGGGTGTGATGACCGACAAAGAAGCTTCCGTTCAAAAGATTGGTGGCGAGGTATTATGCTATATATATTAATTAGGAGGACAAAACATGTCAAGAATAGGTAAATTGCCAATAAACATTCCTGCAGGCGTAACTGTTACGACTAAGGATAATGTAGTGACCGTAAAAGGTCCGAAGGGTGAGCTGACACAGAAGATAGATCCTTCTATCATTGTAAAAGTTGAAGACAATGAAATGACATTCTCTATTGATGAGAAGAACGATACGGTTAATGTAAAGCAGAAGCAGGCTTTCCACGGTTTGTATCGCGCCCTTGTTAATTCCATGGTAGTGGGTGTTACTGAAGGCTACAAGAAAGAAATGGAACTTGTAGGCGTGGGTTATCGTGTTTCCAACGAAGGCAATGTGATGGAATTCTCACTTGGTTACACTCATCCCATTTTCCTTCAGCTTCCGCCTGAAATAAAGGTGGAAACCAAGTCTGAAAGAAATAAAAATCCGTATATTTGCTTGGAGTCGTGCGACAAGCAGCTTCTCGGACAGGTTTGCGCCAAGATACGCTCGTTCCGTATGCCTGAACCATACAAAGGCAAGGGTATCCTGTACATAGGCGAGCAGATACGTCGTAAGTCTGGCAAGGCTGCAGGAGCTAAGTAAAATTTCTAAGAAGTAAGAAAATGAAAACGAAAATAGAAAGACGACAAAAAATCAAATATCGGGTACGCAATAAAATCAGCGGCACGGCTGAACGTCCGCGTTTGAGCGTTTTCCGTAGCAACAAGCAGATTTATGCCCAGGTGATAAACGATGAAGAAGGCCGCACGCTTGTGGCTGCGTCTTCGCTTGGCATCAAGGAGAAAATGACAAAATCCGAACAGGCTGTAAAAGTTGGTGAGGATGTTGCTCAGAAAGCACTTGCTGCAGGAATAACGATGGTTGTGTTCGATCGTAACGGCTACCTGTATCATGGTAGGGTAAAGGAATTGGCTGACGGCGCCCGCAAAGGCGGTCTTAAATTTTAATGGTTATGGCAAACAGAGTAAATGTAAAAAGCGAAGAATTAAAGGATAGACTGGTTGCTATCAACCGTGTTACCAAAGTTACCAAGGGTGGTCGTACATTCAGTTTCTCAGCCATTGTTGTTGTAGGCGATGGTCAGGGTGTCATCGGCTATGGCCTTGGCAAGGCAGGTGAAGTTACCGCCGCTATCTCAAAAGGCGTGGAGTCTGCAAAGAAAAATCTTTTCAAGGTTCCCGTAGTTCGTGGCACGGTGCCTCATGCGCAGTCTGCACATTTCGGTGGTAGCAAGGTGTTGATTATGCCTGCTTCCGAGGGTACGGGCGTTGTGGCTGGTGGTGCTATGCGTGCGGTTTTCGAAAGCGTGGGCATTACCGATGTGCTTGCCAAGTCGCAGGGTTCTTCAAACGCCCACAATTTGGTGAAGGCTACAATTCTTGCGCTTAGCGAGATGCGTGATGCACGTCAGGTTGCACAGGCGCGCGGAATATCAATGGAAAAAGTATTTAGAGGCTAAATCACACAACAATGGCAACAATTAAAATTAAACAGATAAAAAGCAAAATCGGTGCACCTAAAGACCAGAAGGCCACTCTCAAGGTGCTGGGCTTGCATAGAATTGGTGAGGTTGTTGAACGTGAAGATAACGCTGTAACACGCGGTCAGATCAACAAAGTGAACCATTTGGTAACCGTAGTAGAATAACTTCAAAAAAGTGATGACAATGAAATTACATACATTGAAACCGGCAAAAGGTTCTACACATAGTCGCCGTCGTTTGGGACGTGGTCCCGGTTCGGGTCTCGGTGGAACATCCACACGTGGACATAAAGGTGCTATGGCTCGCTCCGGTTATAAGAAGAAAGTTGGTTTTGAAGGTGGTCAGATGCCTATGCAGCGTCGTCTCCCGAAATACGGATTCAACAACATATTCCGTGTGGAATACAAGGGAATAAACCTTTCTGTGTTGCAGAATTTGGCAGAAACCAAAAATTGGGAAAAGATTACGCCGAAGGAACTTCATGAGGCTGGCTACATTTCCAAGAAACAGCTTGTCAAGATTTTGGGTAAGGGTGAATTGAAAGCCAAACTCGAAGTCGAAGCCAATGCTTTCTCGAAATCGGCACAGGCTGCTATCGAAGCTGCTGGTGGTAAAGCCACTAAACTTTGATGAAATGAAAAAAATAGCAGAAACCATAAAGAACATTTGGCGAATAGAAGACCTGAGAATGCGCCTTCTAATCACCATTTTGTTCATAGCCATCTACCGCTTTGGTTCGTTCGTGGTGCTTCCCGGAATAGACTCTGGCAAGTTGCAGGCACTTCACGAGCAGACCAGCGGCGGTCTGATGTCGCTTTTGAACATGTTCTCGGGTGGTGCGTTTTCCAATGCGTCAATATTCGCGTTGGGAATCATGCCGTACATTTCGGCATCCATCGTGATGCAGTTGCTGGCTGTGGCACTACCGCAATTTCAGAAGATGCAGCGTGAGGGAGAGAGCGGCAGACGTAAGATTAACCAATATACCCGTTATCTTACGATAGCCATTCTTCTCTTCCAAGGTCCCACGTATTTGATAAACCTCAACAATCAGGCTGCTGGGGCTCTTGCGCCAGGGCTAAGTTGGACAATGTTCTCCATTTCCTCTACGATCATTTTGGCAGCGGGGAGTATGTTCATTCTGTGGCTCGGAGAGAGAATCACGGACAAGGGTGTAGGTAACGGCGTTTCGCTTATCATTATGATAGGAATTATCGCACGTTTCCCGACTGCATTCGTACAGGAACTCACATCCACACTTTCTACTCCCGGTGCAGGTGGTCTTATCAAGTTGCTGTTTGAAATCATAGTATTCGTGCTTGTGATTGCAGCTGCTATCCTGCTTGTAAATGCCACCCGTAAGGTTCCTGTTCAGTATGCCAAACGTGTAATGGGCAATGGGAAACAGTACGGAGGTGCACGTCAGTACATCCCCTTGAAACTGTTTGCCGCCAACGTGATGCCTATCATCTTCGCCCAGGCATTGATGTTCATCCCGATGGCTATAGTGGGCTATAACACGGACAGCGCAAGCTGGGCTGCACGCCAGTTCATGGATCATACAAGTTTGCTGTATAATGTAGTGTTTGTTATATTGATCATAGCGTTCACCTACTTCTATACAGCAATAACGATGAACCCGCAGCAGATGGCTGAGGATATGAAGCGTAACAACGGCTTTATCCCAGGCGTGAAACCAGGAAAGAGTACAGCCAATTATCTTGACACTGTGATGTCGCGCATTATGCTTCCCGGCTCTTTGTTTATTGCTGTTATAGCCATAATGCCTGCTTTCGCGGGGCTTTTCGGCATTAATCAGGAATTTGCGCAGTTCTTCGGCGGCACTTCGCTGCTGATTCTTGTGGGTGTGGTGCTTGACACAATCCAGCAAATAGAAAGCCACTTGCTCGTGCGCCATTACGATGGCTTGCTAAATTCGGGTCATGTTCGTCATGGCGGAAATTCGGCTCTTTGATTAAGGCTATATGATAACGCTCAAGACTGAGGACGAAATAGAATTGCTGCGTGCTGCCAATCAGCTCGTAGGCAAGACGCTTGCCGAGATTGCCAAGGTGATAGCTCCCGGAGTTACCACCAGGCAGCTCGACACGCTTGCCGAGACTTTTATCCGCGACAACGGTGCGGTTCCCACATTCAAGGGTTTCCCCAATCCTTATGGTCCGGAGTTCCCCGGCAGCATCTGTACTTCTGTTAACGACACCGTTGTGCATGGAATACCAGACGATACGCCCCTTGAGGAAGGGGATATTGTTTCGGTTGACTGCGGCACGTTGCTAAACGGCTTTAACGGCGATTCGTGCTATACGTTCTGTGTCGGTGAGGTTTCGGACGAGGTGCGCCGTCTTTTGACGGTAACCAAAGAGAGTCTTTACCTTGGCATAGAGGCCGCAAAGGCAGGTCATCGTCTTGGCGATATCGGTTATGCTGTCCAGCATCATTGCGAGGAAAACGGCTATGGAGTTGTGCGCGAGTTCGTGGGTCATGGTATTGGCCGCGAAATGCACGAAGACCCTATGGTTCCCAATTATGGTCGCCGTGGCAATGGGGTGATGTTGAAAAATGGGCTTTGTATCGCAATAGAACCAATGATAACCATGGGCTCTTACGATATAATGATGATGCCTGACCGTTGGGCGGTGAAAACGCGCGACGGCAAGCCTGCTGCCCATTTCGAGCATACAATTGCGATACATCACGGCAAGGCGGACATAATGTCTTCCTTTGAGGATGTTGAGAAAATTGAACAGCAGAAGTTGAATAAGTAAGAAAGCGAAATTTCGTAAATGGCAAAACAGTTAGCTATCGAATTTGACGGGACAATAGCCGAGGCGTTAAGCAACGCTATGTTCCGTGTGACCCTTGAAAACGGTCATGACATTACTGCACACATTTCTGGAAAGATGCGTATGCATTACATCAAGATTCTTCCTGGGGATAAGGTGAAGGTGGAGATGAGTCCCTACGATTTGACGAAGGGGCGCATTGTGTTACGATATAAATAAAAGCAATATAGATAATGAAAACAAGAGCATCCTTAAAGAAGCGCACGCCCGATTGCAAGATAGTTCGCCGCAAGGGCCGCTTATTTGTGATTAATAAGAAGAACCCTAAGTATAAGATGCGTCAGGGTTAACCACAACGAATAAAGTAAAGAATATATATGGCAATAAGAATTGTTGGTGTTGATTTGCCTCAAGACAAAAGAGGTGAAATCGCTTTGACCTATATATATGGTATAGGTCGCAGTAGCTCGGCAAAGATCCTTGACAAGGCCGGTGTCGACAGAGGTATAAAGGTAAAAGACTGGACCGACGACCAAGCTGCCAAGATACGTCAGATTATCGGTGCCGAATACAAGGTGGAAGGTGATCTCCGTTCCGAGGTGCAGCTTAACATCAAGCGTTTGATGGACATCGGCTGCTACCGTGGCGTTCGCCACCGCCTTGGTCTTCCCGTGCGCGGACAGAGTACAAAAAACAACGCCCGCACTCGCAAGGGTAAGAAAAAGACTGTTGCAAACAAGAAAAAGGCTACTAAATAATAAATAATATGGCAAATAAAGCAGTATCTTCCAAAAAGAAAACGGTCAAGGTTGACGCTATGGGCCAGCTCCATATCCATAGTTCATTCAATAATATAATTGTATCTTTGGCTAATTCAGAGGGTCAGGTTATCTCTTGGTCTTCTGCGGGTAAGATGGGCTTCCGTGGCTCAAAGAAAAATACTCCCTACGCAGCCCAGACTGCGGCGGAGAATTGCGCCAAGACGGCTTTTGATCTCGGTCTCCGCAAGGTGAAGGCCTATGTCAAAGGACCGGGTAACGGCCGCGAGGCTGCCATCCGTGCCGTGCACGGCGCAGGCATCGAGGTTAGCGAGATAGTTGACGTAACTCCGCTTCCGCATAACGGTTGCCGTCCTGCCAAGAGAAGAAGAGTATAACCAGTAAAAAGAAAAAAGTAGAATATGGCTAGATATACAGGTCCTAAATCCCGAATTGCGCGTCGTTTCGGCGAGCCTATTTTCGGTCCCGACAAAGTTCTGTCGAAAAAGAGCTACGCTCCGGGTCAGCATGGAAACTCACGCCGCCGCAAGACTTCTGAGTACGGCACCATGTTGGCTGAGAAGCAGAAGGCAAAATACACTTATGGTGTCCTTGAAAAGCAGTTCCGCATCACCTTTGCAAAGGCAGAGCGCACCGAGGGCATCACCGGTGAGGTGCTTCTTCAGCTCTTGGAGTCCCGTCTCGACAACATCGTTTACCGCTTGGGCATAGCTCCCACACGCGCAGCTGCCCGCCAGCTTGTGAACCACCACCACATTGTGGTTGACGGCAAGGTTGTGGGCATACCCTCATATTCGGTTAAGCCCGGACAGATAATCGGCGTGCGCGAGCGTTCAAAGTCTCTCGAAGTCATTGCTGACGCTTTGGCAGGTTTCAACCACAGCAAGTATCCTTGGTTGGAATGGGACGAGAATGCAAAGGCCGGCAAATACCTTAACCGCCCCGAACGTTCCGAGATCCCCGAGAACATTAAGGAACAGTTGATCGTTGAGTTGTACTCCAAATAATAATTGAATTCATGGCGATATTAGCATTTCAAAAACCTGATAAAGTTATAATGCTGGAAGAAAGCCCAACCTACGGAAAGTTTGAGTTCCGTCCGCTTGAGCCCGGCTTCGGCATCACAGTGGGCAATGCATTGCGCCGCATACTCCTTTCGTCGCTTGACGGCTATGCCATCAACACCATTCGCATTGACGGAGTGGAGCATGAGTTCGCGTCTGTCCCCGGTGCGCGTGAAGACGTAACCAACATTATATTGAATTTGAAGCAGGTGCGCTTCAAAAGAGTAGTTAAAGATTTTGACGGCGAAAAGGTATCCATCACCATTGAGAACTCCTCGGAGTTCAAGGCTGGCGACATAGGGAATTACCTGACTGGATTTGAAGTGTTAAATCCTGACTTGGTGATTTGCCATTTGGATTCCAAAGCCTCGATGAAAATCGACCTTACTATTAACAAAGGCCGCGGCTATGTGCCTGCGGACGAGAACCGCCAGTTCTGCACCGATGTTAATGTCCTGCCGATTGATTCCATTTACACGCCTATCCGTAACGTGAAATACGAAGTTGACAACTATCGCGTGGAGCAGAAAACCGACTACGAGAAGCTTGTCATCGAAGTAACTACGGATGGTTCCATTCAGCCCAAAGAGGCGCTTCGTGATGCCGCAAAAATCCTAATCCAGCACTTCATGCTCTTCTCCGACGACAAGATTATCCTCGATAATGCTGCCGTTGCAGGAGTGGGCGATGAGTTTGATGAGGACGTGCTTCATATGCGCCAGCTCCTCAAGAAGAAGCTTGTTGAGATGAACCTTTCGGTTCGCGCCCTCAACTGTCTCAAGGCTGCCAACGTTGAAACGCTTGGCGACCTTGTGCAGTACAACAAGAACGAGCTTCTCAAGTTCCGCAACTTTGGTAAGAAATCGCTCAATGAGCTTGATGATTTGCTCGAGAGTCTGAATCTGTCGTTTGGAACCGATATTACCAAATATAAACTTGACAAAGATTAATCAAAAATGAGACATAACAGAAAATTCAACCATCTCAGTCGTACTGCATCCCACCGTCACGCCATGCTTGCCAACATGGCCGTGTCGCTCATAATGCACAAAAGAATCACTACGACTGTGGCAAAGGCTAAGGCGTTGAAGAAATACGTTGAGCCGCTGATCACACGCTCAAAGGACGACACCACCAACTCGCGCCGCGTTGTGTTCAGCTACTTGCAAAACAAGTATGCCGTAACCGAACTCTTCCAGAACATTTCGGTCAAAGTTGCCAACCGCCCCGGTGGCTACACCCGCATCATCAAGACAGGCTTGCGCCAGAACGATGCTGCTGCGATGTGCTTCATCGAGCTTGTTGACTACGATGACAATATGGCTAAGGAAGTGAAGAAGGCTACGCGCACACGCCGCTCACGCAAGAAGACGACCGCAGCCGAAGCTCCTGCTGTAGAGGCACAGACAGAGGAAACACCCGCTGTCGAGGCTCCCGCAACAGAGGCACAACCTGCCGAGGAGAACAAGGCAGAGTAAACCGACACTTATTGCTAAAATTATAAAGGCTGCGTCCCCAATGAGGGCGCAGCCTTTGTTTTGTGGATATTGTAAGATGGCTTTTAATTGCCAATTACAATGTAGTTGTATTTGTCATGATATTTTTTTAACCATTTATCTTCCTTGGCTTTCCGCTCCTCTTGCCATTTCTTTTCTTCGCGTTTCTCTTTCTCCAATTTTGCCTTGTATTTCGTATCGCTTTTGTTTGTGAAAATGCCGTATTTGGCTCGTGGACGATATTTCAGCCTTTTCATTGTGTATCTTACGCGGGTCATGTACAGGTCGTTGAATGGGAAAAAGTCAATGTGCGCGGTAACTTCCAGCACGTATGGCTTCCCCTTAACCGTATCATATCTGCCGTATGCCTTGGCTTTGAGTCGCATATGGCGGCGCAGTTTCTTGAAATAGCTTTCTCCGCTAAAAAAGTTTTTGTAGCCGTTGTTTTGACCTTCTGCAATGAGTTCTATTCTTCCGATGTCGTTCTTGTAGTCCAAGCTCCCCCATACCATGCGTGTCTCGCACACAACAGTGTCTTTTTCTATGCTGACAACTCGTGAGCAACCGGAACTGTATATCCCTAATGGATTCCTGTTGTTGTTTTGTGGTATTTGCTTCGCATGGAAACAGCTTTTAGGGTCATCTGTTATTGCGTCAAATCTCTCTTGGCGCAATTGTCCTGCCGCTGTTATTAGCGGCAGCAGGGCTAAGGTAAGTGAATACAAGGCTTTCATGTCAAAATCAGGTTTAGTCTTAAATGTGATTATTAATCGGGCTGTCTTTTTTGTGCGATATTCCTATATCGTGTCGGGCGGACAGGTCTCCGTTATAAGGGTGTCAACCTCGCCCAAAAACTCCTCTGGCTTGAGCTTGGGGTTGTGCGACAAGTCAAGGTAGCGCAGGTTTCCCGCCTTTTGTGGAGTTTCCCATGCGGGCATTAGACGTTCCAAACGGTTGTGTGATGCGTCAATCCGCTCTACGCTTTCGGGAAAATAAATGGCGCGCAACTTGTTGTGGGAAACGTTCAGCACTCTCAGTTTCGGGAAACGTTTCTCCCATTCGCCACGGAACGAAAGCGTCTGTAGTTCCCTGTTGCCGCCCTCTCCGAGCCTGTTGTAACTCAGATCGAGCGTCTCCAAAGTTTGTGGCAGACGTGCAAGGCTGAAACTGCATCCTATTTTGTTGTGCGCCAGGCTCAGATGGACTATATTATATTTAGAAAAGTCGGGCATTGTGTCGTAAAACCTATAGGAGAGGTTGCACCTGTATATAGGGGTGTCCATTGCTGCCACCACTTTCACCCCATTCATGTTGAATGCCACGAACCGTCCTTTTTCATCCGTGAGGTAATCGAACATTGACCGGCAGTAAATATGTGTTACTTCCTGCTGGCGCATAGTGTCGCGCTGATTCTTCACACTGTCTCTCGAAGTGTTTGCGGAATCTTTTGCGCTTGTGGCTTCGCCTTTGCTTTCGGCTGCATCGCGCCTTTCTGTGGTGTCGCGGGCTTTGCCGCCCTCGGCATTGCGCCTGTTTGGAGAATTGCACGATAGCGCAAAGCCCATACAAATGACCATGAATATTATTCTGTCCATGGCTGTAGTTATTTGTATTCGCTTGCGGCTCTTGTGAACACACCGCCATCGTATTTTTTCATGTAAGCGTGATCGCGCTCTTCAAAGTCTCCGAGAGGTACATCTTTCCATACGCCAAGCTCCTCTTTGTAGAAAATCTCCACAAAGGCGCGGGAATACCCTTGCTCAAGGAGGCTGTGTACCTGTGCGTATATGTCGTTGTTGTATTTTTTACGCACATCAAAGTATATGTTGTAGTGTTTGGCGTGCAAAGCCTCGTGGGCGAACGACACTATGAAAGTCTCGTCCACGTTGTTATGGTGTGTGTATCCTGCATTGTCTGTATCTGTTGTCTTTTTTGCGAATCCGCTGTTGTCCACGTAAGTGCTGTTGATTGCAATCTCTGTAGCATTCGGCCTCGCATCTGTGTACATGGCACTGTCTGCATCGTTGCCTGTGAATTTGGATAGCGTTATGGTTATCTGTTTATCCCCTTTTACGAAAGGGGCCAGTATTGTTTGCAGCGTGTCGCACCGCAACGCTTTTGTCAAACTTCTGCTGAGTTCCGGGTTTGCCATTATGTCATCGCTAAAGCGTATGCCTTTGTACGGGCGGTTTGTTATGACAAGGTCGTCATTGTCCCCGGAACCACTGCCGCTTCCAGAGCCGCATCCCGAGCCGCAGCCACTTCCAGAACCACTTCCGCAACCGTACCCCGAACCACAGCCACAGCCGCATCCACAGCCGTAGTCGTAACCGCATCCACAACCGCAACCAGGGTCGCTTCCGCTGCTATACGTTTCAATGCCAAATTCGTTGTTGCTGAGGATTTCGTTTACCAGCTCCATGCTGATCTTTTTTAATTTAGCCATAATGCTTGTTCTTTTGTTTTACAGAACCTTTTTGTTAATTCAGCACCCGATTTTCGTGTGTCCTGTTTTCACTCAATCAAGGTGTGCACTCATTGTGCTTTTGTGTATTCATTTTTGATTTCGCTTCAAATATACCGATTGTATTTCAAATAGCAAAATTTATGTATGTTATTTTGTGGAAAAATTTTGTGTCAAGCTCCTATATTGTGTCGGGCGGACAGGCCTCTGTTATTAGGGTGTCAACCTCGCCCAAAAACTCCTCGGGCTTCAGCTTTGGGTTGTGCGACAAGTCAAGGTAGCGCAGGTTTCCCGCCTTTCGTGGAGTTTCCCATGCGGGCATGAGACGTTCCAAACGGTTGTGTGATGCGTCAATCCGCTCCACGCTTTCGGGAAAGTAAATGGCACGCAGCTTGTTGTGGGAAACGTTCAGCACCCTCAGTTTCGGGAAGCGTTTCTCCAATTGGCCACGGAACGAAAGCGTCTGCAATTCCCTGCTGCCGCCCTCTCCGAGCCTGTTGTAGCTCAGATCAAGAGTCTCCAAAGTTTGTGGCAGACGCGCAAGGCTGAAGTTGCGCCCTATTTTGTTGTGCGACAGGTCCAGGTGAACTATATTGTACTTTGACAAATCGGGCAAGGTGTCGCTATTGCTATAGGAAAAGATGCATCGGTATATAGGGGTGTCCATTGCTGCCACCGCCTTAACTCCTTTCATGTTGAATGCCTCGTATCGTCCGTCTAAGATGATAGAATTGAAACGATAATGGCAAGAGAGACGTGTTATTTCCTGTTGGCGCGTCGTGTCGCGCTGATGTTTCACACTGTCTTTCGGAGTGCTTGCAGAAGCTTTTGTGCTTGTAGCTGTTGCATCTTTGCTTTCGGGTACATCGCGCCTTTCTGTGGTGTCGCGGACTTTACCGCCCTCGGCATTGTGCCTGTTGGGCGAACCGCATGATGCCAAACAGCATAGTGCCACTAAAACTACAAAATGTTTTTCTTTCATGATATTTCTCGTATTGCCGGTTTGCGCACTTTTATTCCGCCCCAAATGTACCGATTGTATTTCATTCGACAAAATATGGAAGAAAATTTTCAATCAAATGTATGCGTGTCAGCTTTTTGAATGTCAGTTATAATATATACCTTTGCATACGTATAAGTTACAATAAGTATTATGCCGGAGTTAAGCCGTTTTTGGGGAATCATTATCGCTATGTTTGCGGATGACCATAATCCTCCTCATTTTCATGTGAGATATGGAGATTATGAGGCAATAATCACCATTCAAGATGGTATAGTGAAGGGTGTGTTG
>CAVCON010000050.1:0-13964 GCA_963603805.1 Oscillospiraceae bacterium | reverse complement strand
ATGTAGTTTTCGGGGTGTTTGGAATGAAACGCGCAAAGTGGCACAAAAGCGTAATAATGTTCATTCGTTCCTAAATTCGGGTAGTATGCGCACGTTGCGCTTTTCGTAATTTTGCACCGTAGAAAATATAAAATCAAGCACAAGCATTATGTATTTGGAAAATATCAACTCCCCTGCCGATGTCAAGGCAGTCGGCATTGACAAACTTGACGTTCTGGCTGGCGAAGTGCGCAGCCACCTGTTGCAAAAGCTCTCTGACCACGGCGGACACATAGGTCCGAACCTGGGTATGGTGGAGGCAACAGTCGCCCTGCACTATGTGTTCAACTCGCCCATTGACAAAATGGTGTTCGATGTGAGCCACCAAAGCTATGCCCACAAAATGCTCACAGGACGCAAGAACGCATTCCTCAACCCTGCGGAATACGATGAGGTTTCGGGCTATACCGAGCCGTCGGAAAGCGAGCACGACCAGTTTGTCGTAGGCCACACATCCACATCGGTGAGCCTTGCCTGCGGTCTTGCCAAGGGGCGCGATCTGAAAGGCGGCAAGGAAAACGTGATAGCAATCATCGGCGACGGTTCGCTGAGCGGCGGCGAGGCTCTTGAGGGGCTTGACATGGCTGCGGAGCTAAACACAAACATAATCATCGTGGTGAACGACAACCAAATGTCAATTGCGGAAAATCACGGCGGGCTTTACAAAAACCTGCAACTGCTGCGCGAGACCAACGGCGAGGCGCGATGCAACCTGTTCAAGGCTATGGGGCTGGACTATGTGTATGTGGGCGAAGGCAACAACGTCAAGGCTCTTGTGGCTGCATTCCAAAAGGTGAAAGACACCACCCGCCCCGTGGTTGTGCACATCAACACCGTAAAAGGCAAGGGCTACCGCTTTGCCGAAGAGCAAAAGGAGCGTTTCCATTGGGGCTTCCCCTTTGTTATGGAAACCGGCGAAACGAAAAAGGAGTACCAGTTCGGTCCGGATTTCGGAGCACACACCGCGCAACTGCTTCTTGACGAAATGCAGAAAGACCCTACCGTTGTGGCACTCACCGCTGGCACGCCGGGCATCTGGGGCTGGAAGCCGGAAATGCGCAAAAAGGCGGGCAGACAGTTTGTTGACGTGGGCATTGCCGAGGAAACGGCGGTGGCAATGTCGAGCGCAATGGCAAAGCGCGGGGCCAAGCCCGTGTTCGGGGTTCACAGCTCGTTCATACAGCGCACCTACGACCAGTTGTCGCAAGACCTGTGCATCAACAACAACGCCGCGACAATCATAGTGTTCGGCGGCACAATAACAGGGCTGAACGACGTTACCCATCTCGGTTTCTACGACATCACGCTACTGTGCAACATCCCCAACTTGGTTTACCTCGCCCCCACATGCAAGGCTGAATACGACGCAATGCTGCGCTGGTCAATCCAGCAGACGGAACATCCTGTGGCAATACGAGTGCCGAACGTGCCTCTCAACGCCACAAACGACACCGTTGCTGAGGAAAGCTACGGCAACCTCAACCGCTACCAGATTACGCACAAGGGCAGCGAAATTGCCATACTCGGACTTGGCGGCTACTATGCGCTGGCGCAAAAGGTGGCGGAGAAATACAAGGAAAATGGCATTGACGCAACCGTAATCAACCCGCGCTTCATAACAGGTCTTGACACCGAACTGCTGCAAGGCTTGCAAAACGGACACCATACCGTAATAACCCTCGAGGACGGGCAGCTGGACGGCGGATGGGGCGAGAAAATCGCCCGCTTCTACGGCAACACTTCGATGAAGGTGCGTTGCTATGGCGCACGCAAGGAGTTCGTTGACCGCTTCAACTATGACGATTTCCTGAAAAGCAACCACCTTACCGCCGAACAGATTGTGGAAGACTGACCCTCCGGGAAGTTTTTCCCTATGTCTGGACATATTAAAACCAATCCCCACCTTTCGCATTGAAAGGCGGGGATTGGTTTTGCTGCGTGGCTTTGATTTTGCCCGAAAAGCCTTTGCGGCTGCACAAACTCCTGCTACACAAATATCATTATAAGCATCTGGGCGATGACAACCCTCACGAACATCCCGAGGGGATATACCGAGGCGTAGCTAATGCTCGCCGTGTCGCCTTTCAGCGTGTCGTTGGCGTATGTCAAGGCCATAGGATTTGCCATGCTTCCGCAAAGTATGCCGCAAACAGTTCCGAAATCATAGCGTTTTGTCTTGAGCGCGACAAGACCGAGTATAACCACCGGCAACACCGTTATCAGCAAGCCAAGCCCTATCCACATCGCGCCTTCGGGGCGCACCACGGTGGCGAAGAAGCCTTTTCCCGCGTCAAGTCCAAGACAGGCGAGATATATCGACAATCCGAGCTTGCGCAGCATAAGCGACGCACTGCGCGTGGTGTAGGAAATAAAGTGTAGCTTAGGTCCGAGCGCACCCACAAGTATTCCCATTATTATAGGACCGCCCGCCACGCCGAGGCGTATGGGCGTGTCCATGCCCGGAATGCTTATAGGTATTGTGCCAAGCGCAAGCCCGAGAACTATGCCGAGAAATATGCTGCCTATGTTTGGCTCGTTAAGCGTCTTTACAGAGTTGCCGAAATACTGCTCCACATTGTTCACCGCCTCGTGCCGCCCCACAACCGTAACTCGGTCGCCGTATTGCAGGCGCAGGTCATCGGTGGCAAGCAGCTTTATGTCGCCGCGCGTTATGCGGCTGACGTTCACATTATAGGTGTTGCGGAGCTGCAGCTGTCCCAACACTTTTCCGTTCAATGCCGTGCGCGTAACCACAAGCGTGCGGCTCTCCACGTCAGCGTCTATTGCGTTCCAATCAATCTTGTCCTTGTTCCAGTCGGTCTCCACCCTTTTTCCGAACAGAAGCTCCATTGCCCGCTCGTCCTCGCGTGTGGTTACAACAAGCATCTTATCGGCGACCTTCAGCACCGTGTCGGCTTTTGGCACAATCACCTCCTTGCCGCGCCAAAGCCGCGAGATTATAAACTTGCGATGTGTCATCTGCACCACCTGTACGATGGTTTTGCCCTCTATGGCAGGGTTTATTATCTCCAGTTCGGCTATGTAAGTATGGTTGTCCTCCGTGAGCGGCTTTACTTCAAGGTCGTCGGGACGCACAAAGAACTTGCGCAGCAGCATCATGGCGAAAATCACGCCCACCACGCCGAGCGGATAAGTTACCGCAGTTGCCAAAGCAAGACTCTTGCCCGAAACGCCCAAATGCTCCAACGCCTGGTTTGCCGCACCGAGCGCGGGCGTGTTTGTTGTTGCTCCGCAGAGTATTCCCACCATGTCGGGCAGCTTTACCCCTGCAAGCGGCACAAGCACAAGGGCGAGCAACGTGCCAGCTGCAATAACTCCAAGCCCCCAAAGGTTAAGCGCGACTCCCTCGTGCCTTAGCGAGCCAAAAAAGTTCGGTCCAACGTGCAAACCGAGTGTGTAAACAAACAGTGCAAGCCCGAACGTTTCGGCATAGTCGAGCACACGCGGGTCAACGTCAAGCCCCACGTGTCCGGCAAGTATTCCGATGAAAAAAACAAAGGCTATCCCGAGGGATATGCCCCTTACGCGGACTTTTCCCAAAGCCAGCCCCACGGCCACAATAAGGGAAATTATCACAACCGTCTGAACCGAGGAGTGAATGCTAAAAAGCTGTTCCAGCCATTCCATCACGAAAAAACAAATCTGTATTCCTGTGTCGTAAATGTATGCGCCACGGCTGCGCAAAGCACACCACCGCCACACAAACGGCTGCAAAATTACAAAATTATCACAATATACGTGAGTTCGAACAAGTTCCAGAAAAGCCGGGACAGGATTAAGCTGTCTGTTTATGCGGTCAAGACAACCGTATATCGGGTTCAATCATTCGCCAGTGCACATGGTGTATGCCATATACTTTACGAATACGCAAATATTAAACAAACAATAATTTGCGCCTCCGTAGGGGCGTATGGCATACGCCCTGAATTGCGCCGATTTACGATGTCGTGGCGGCGGTGTGCGGTGCGGTTCATGCGGTGGAGTAAAGGGCGTATGCAATACGCCCCTACATATATACTGGTGCAATCAATAAACAACACACATCGTTCATATTGTTTCCGCAAAAGCAAAAACGATTGCCCCTTTCACAACACCCCGAAAACTACTTCTGATGCAGAAAAAACTATGTCCGATGTAGTTTAAATTATGTCTGATATAATTTAAACTACATCAAACCTTTTTTCGCTGCCTTGCAACGTACTGAAAAGCAAAACGTTACAGCAATATTTTACAATACGGACATTCTGCTGAAATTCAATACATTACGCTATTTTGACTACATCAGTGTTTTTGTTTCGGATTTTGCTTTGGCGCAATGCAGAAACAGGGCGTTTGGCATCGGGGCTTACCGCTTTTTTGCCACTTATCCCAAAACCGAAGTACAACCTACACGGACTTTGCCTGTATATATGCACAAAAACGGCTGCACGCGAAACTGCGGCAGCCGTTTGTATATTCTGTATGTTATACTCTTACTTGGAAACGAGCTTCAGAATGGTGTTCGCAAGCTTGTCGTTGGGGTCGAGGGCAAGCGTCTTTTCGCAATACTGCTTTGAAAGGTCGTTGTCGTCCTTCTTCATGTAGTAGAATGCAAGGTAGCGGTTTGCCTCTTTCTTGTACGAAACATTTCCTTCGCCGTCGCCGAGACGCTTGAGAGCCTCCTCGTAATAAGCCTTTGCGTCATCGTTTGCGCTCGACGGGTCAACAAGCAGGTTGATACGCGCTCTCCAGAAAGGACCGTAGTAAAGATCTTTCTTGCGCTCACCAAGCTGCGCGAAAATTTTGTCGCCCTCCTGAATGTAAGAGGTCTTCTTGTCTTCGGGAGTAACCTCGTCGCTCGCAGCCTGATAATAAATCTTGCCAAGGTTCAAGAGGTCTATCGCGCCGAACTCTGCGCCGGTGGAGTCTGCGTATGTCTTGTAATACTTAATTGCGTTGTCGTAGTCAAGAGCCTCTGCATACACATCGGAAAGGTCCTTGTAAAGCGAGATGTCGCTCTTCTTCGCCTTATCTTTCATCTCAACAGCCTTCTGAAGATGCTCGATTGCCTCCTTAACCATCTTCATGTTGCTTTCCAAGCGGCCGAGATAAGTGTAGTCGCGGTAGTTGTAAAGAGTGTCGTTGTGCTGGCCGAAAAGCTTGTCCTTGTCTGCAAAAGCCTTGTCATACTGCTTTTCCTCTATCTCGGAGTAGAAGCGGATACGGTTGAGCGCGATGTTCTTCGGGTCTTTGGCAAGCGCACCCTCGGCAACTTTCAGAGCCTCCACATAGTTGGTGTCGGCGAAAAGCGATATGGCGTACTCCTGAAGCACCGACACGGGTGCGTTCTTCTCAACCTCAAGATATTTCTTGTACGATTCCACCGCAGCCTTCATGTCGGCAGTCTTATAATAAAGCTGCGCAAGACCGAGATTGGTTTCGGGAAGGTCGGGAGCGAAGTTCTTGAGTTCGGAAAGAGCCTGCAATGCAGTCTGCGGGTCTCCGTTCTTGAACACATCGGCTTTCTTGAGATACAGGTCAACTATTTCGGGGTCGTAGTTGAGAGCCTCGTCGTATTTCTGCGCAGCCTCGCCCCATTTTTTCTGCTGGCTCGCCAAATCTCCGGCAAGCACAAGTCCGGGAACATACTTGCCGTCCTTGCTGTAAAGGCGGTTGGTGGTTTCCTGCGCCATTTCATATTCTTTCTTGTCAAGGAAATAATAACCCATTGCGGCAAGAGCCTCGCTGTCCTTCTTCTTCGCCATCTGCTTCACGGCATCCTTGATTTTCTCAGGGTTTGCCTTGTAAGCCTGCAAGGCCGCATCTGCCTCGGTGGTGAGTTCGGGGGTTATCGCCGGCTTGGTAAAACGTTTCTGTGCCGACACGCTTGACGTTGCAAGCATTGCAAAAGCAGCGAACGCTGCCAAAAACAATTTCTTCATATTATTTACTGTCTAAACTTTTCAACTGTTTGTAGTACGAATGCTTTGAGCACGCAAATATAAGGATTTTATTCTTAACGAGAGCCATTTGACTGAATTTTTTGCATAAAATAGCATTTTGCGCACCGCAACATCTTCCGCCGCCGTTACGGATATTATCGTTAATTTTGCACACTGTAAGAAAACATCCATACCATGCCAGACGGAAAAGCAGACAGGCACATACTGCCAAGCAACAGCTACCGCAGCGGACTCCGCGCCGGACGCGCCGCAGAGCGCAGCCGCGCCACCGGGGCGTTTGCAAAACTCATTGAAAGCGAAAACATCGCAAAAGGCGAAGAGGCGGAACGGCTGAAACAAAAGTTCGCCGAAATGCTGGCACAGGCGGAAACCAACAGGTAACAAATCATGTACAAAGCAATACTCGCCGTCGGACTTGGGGGCTTTGCGGGTAGCGTGCTGCGCTATCTTGTGTCGCGCCTCACTGCGGGCATCAACTTCGCAAGCCTCCCGCTCGGCACGCTCGCGGTCAACATTCTCGGCTGCTTTGCGCTGGGGCTGCTCACGGGGCTTTTCGAACGCACCAACAGCCTTTCGTCCGAACTGCGGCTGCTCCTCACCACCGGGATGTGCGGCGGTTTCACTACGTTCTCCACATTCATGGGCGAAAACTTCAGCATGGCGCGAAACGGACAGTTCGTGCTGCTGGCGGCATACCTTATAATAAGTCTTGCCGTGGGTTTCGCACTTTTCTTTGCCGGCTACGCCCTCACTTCAAAGGCAAATTTATAATTTCCCCATATCCGGTTTTTCAGTCTGTCTGAAACCTTATGGGGACGGTGTACCACACAGCCACCGCACGCCCATCCAATGTGCCTGGGGTGAACTTTGGCAGACTACGAACCACACGCTCCGCCTCGCGGTCGCAATTTGGGTCAAGTTTTTTGAGCACCTGCACCTTCCCCACGCTTCCGTCGGCTTCCACTACAAAGCGCAGCATAACCAAGCCCTGCACTCCCTGTTCGAGGGATGCCGCCGGTTTTTTAAGGTGTGCGGCTATGTATTGCAGCAATGCCTCCTCGCCTCCAGGGAACGAGGGCATTTTGTCCACCACCGTGTAAACTTTTTCCTCCGCCGCGCCATCCGCGCCTTTTTGTCCATACACCTCCGTCTCAACATCAGCCTCGCGGCGGTGTTCCTCAAAACTTTTCCGGGCTTCCCTCTTTAGTTTTTCCATCCTCTTGTCATAGTCGTAAGGCTTCCCCGACCTTTCACTGCGTTTATATGACGTTTTTGGCTGCGCGTCCCCACTGTCGGTTACTGCATACTCATCGGTAACAAGCGAACCGTAATCATCCTCTTTCGGCTGTGCAGAAGAAGAAAAGAACATATAGGCCATGTTAGCCGCATAAGCCACGAAAATTATCGCGGCTATAATCTTTGCCAGACTGTGTTTGCGCCGTGGACGCACCGTTTCGCGCTTGGCGGGACTTTCGTCCACAGGCACAAGAACCTCGCCGCCATTGCGCGATTTCAACAACGAGCGTACAAAAAGCACAACCGCCACAACGGCAAGCGCAACAAGCACACCAGCAAGAAAACTGTTATCTGGGAATATCTTCATGGCATCATAAAATTTGTTTCACGCAAATATACGCATTTCAAGGCAAAGAAACCGCATGGCACATTCCACCACCCGAAAATTATGTTTGACATAGGAAAAACTACATAGGACGTAGGAAAAATTATGTCTGATATAATTCAAATTACATCAGACCTTTTTTCGTCACTTTCAAGCCCTTGAAAAACAATTCGTTACAAAAGAACAGGGCTTTCAGTACAATTCCCTGTGTTTCAGGCGCATGACGAAAATTCCCCTATATTTGGAAAAACGGCGTGCCTGAACGAAAAAATGGCGGCGCAACCAGCCCAAATCTTCCCCCTTTCTGCAAAAAATGCTAACTTTGAAGCCCGATAAACAAATTACACATTCAACACGTTAGCGATGAAGCTCAAAAATAAAATTTTCGGTGCGGTTGTTTCCTCACTCCTGCTGCTTTCGCCCAACGTGGCGCAAGCCCAGGGGACTGTTTACAAATACCGCGTATATTTCAAGGACAAAAAAGAATCGCCCTACAGCAAGGGCAAGCCCGAAGCCTTCCTCTCCAAGAAGGCACTGCAACGCCGCGCCAAATGGGGCATAAAAATTGACGAGCACGATATGCCCGTAAGTCCGGCATACACAAAGCGCATTGCCCAAGAGGGGGCGAAAGTGCTTTGCGTCAGCAAATGGAACAACACAGCCCTTGTGCAGGGCGACAGCGCAAAACTCGAAAGCCTTGCGAGCCTGCCGTTTGTGAGCAGGGTGCAAAAGGTGTTCAACTCAAAGGAGGAGGATGTTGTCGAGCCGTCGCGCTTCGACATACTTAGCGACTCCACCGCCTTCACTTCGGATTACTACGGTTATGCAGACGAGCAGATAAAAATGCTCAACGGCGAAAAACTGCACAACCTCGGCTTTCGCGGAAAAGGCATGACGATTGCCATACTCGATGGTGGGTTCCACAACGCCGACACCGTGAAACTTCTGAACAATGTGAAAATTCTCGGAACGCACAACTTCGTGCGCCCCTCGCGCAGCGTGTATGCCGAAAACCAACACGGCACAAACGTGCTTTCGTGCATGGGGGCGAACAAGCCCAACTCGATTGTCGGCACGGCACCCGATGCGGAATACTGGCTGCTCGTGAGCGAGGACACCTACACCGAGACCCCCGCCGAGCAGGACACGTGGGCGGCGGCACTGGAGTTTGCCGACAGCGTGGGGGCTGACGTGGTGAACAGCTCACTGGGCTACAACCTCTACGACGACTCGACAATGAACGTGAAATACAGCGAGCTCGACGGCAAGACCCACCTCATAAGCCGCAGCGCGTCGCTCGCGGCATCGCGTGGCATTCTCGTTGTGAACAGTGCCGGCAACGCGGGCAACGACCCTTGGGAACGCATAGGCATACCCGCCGACGCCTGTGATATGCTCACCGTCGGAGCGGTGTACACGCCCGACCGCCACGCACAGTTCACCTCTCGCGGATTTTCCGCTGACGGCAGGGTTAAGCCCGATGTTTCGGCACGCGGACTGTTTTCGGCGGTGGTGAGGTCGAACGGACGAATAGGCTACGCAAGCGGCACATCGTTCTCCTCGCCGATAACGGCGGGAATGGTTACTTGCCTGATGCAGGCGTTGCCAAAGCTCAAGCCTACAGACATAATAGAACTCCTTCACGAATGCGGCGACCGCAGCGAACGTCCCGACAACATATTCGGCTACGGAGTGCCCGACTACTATAAGGCATACACGAAGGCGCGGAAGAAATGAGCGGCAACGCAATATCCCTTTACGAACTGTCGGCAAACATCCGCCTGGCAATAACCCGCGCACTGCCATACACCTATTGGGTGAGGGCGGAAATCAGCGAGGGGAGGCAGAACGTGAACGGGCATTACTATTGCAAGTTCATTGAGAAAAACGCGGCGGGACAGGACATCGCCTCGGCTAACGGCATTATATGGGCGGGAACATACCTCGCCCTGAAGGCACGCTTTGAGCGCGAAACGGGACAAACACTCGCCGCCGGGATAAAGGTGCTTGTAAACGTAAAGGTGAACTTTCACGAACGCTACGGGCTTTCGCTTGTGGTGAACGACATAGACCCTTCATACACTCTGGGCGACATGGTGCGCCGCCGAAAGGAAATACTCGCGCAGCTCGCAAAGGACGGAGTTGCCGGAATGAACAAGGAAATCGCGCTGCCGCGCCCGCTGATGCGCATAGCCGTGATCACAAGCGAAACGGCGGCAGGCTACGGCGATTTTTGCAACCATATAAGGACAAACGGTGCTGCTTTCCGCTTTAACATAAGGCTGTTCCCCGCCATTATGCAGGGCGACAAAGTTGAGGCGTCGGTTATAGCGGCCCTCAACCGCATTTCGGCCGAAGCCGACAACTGGGACGCAGTAGCCATAATACGCGGCGGCGGGGCGGTGAGCGACCTTAACGGCTTTGAGTCCTACGCCCTTGCGTCAAACATAGCGCAATTCGTGCTGCCGGTGATTACCGGCATAGGGCACGAAAGAGACGAAACGGTGATAGACCTTGTGGCAAACACGCGCTGCAAGACCCCGACGGCAGTTGCCGACTTCATAGTTTCGTGCGCACAAAAAGAACTGGAGGCACAAGACACACTGTCGCTGCGGCTGCAAAGGGCGGCGACGCAAATTGTGGCGGCGCAAAACAGGCGGCTTGCCAGCACGGCGGCACGGATTACCCCGGCGTTTTCAAACCTGTGCAAAGTTACGAGGCTGTGTTTCGACCGGCTTTTGTTGCGAATTCCACGTGCAGTCAAGGACGTTTGCGCCTGGGAAGAGGCGCGCCGCCAAAAACTCGCGGTGAAAATGGAAATGCTCGCAAGCAGCGCAACGCGACAACAGAGCGCGGAAATCCTGCGCCGCACAGACCGCATCAGGAGAGCCGTGGCGATGATGCTGCAAAGCCAGAAAATGCGCATAAGCACCGCCGAAAAAAACATAAGGCTTGCAGGACCGGAAAGGGTGTTCAAGTTAGGTTTCTCGCTTACGACCGTAGGCGGAAAAGCAATTGTTGACGCATCGCAGCTGAAGCCCGGAGACGTGATTACAACGCGCTTCGCAAAGGGAGAAGCCGTCAGCCGCGTAGAAAAGACAGACTGAAAATATACAAAAAAGGATATGGAGACAGAAAAACTTACTTACGCCGAAGCGATGAACGAACTCGAAAGCATCGTGGAGCGCGTGGAGCAAAACGAAATGGACATAGACGGCCTTGCCGAGCGTCTGAAACGGGCGCAACAGCTTGTAAAATTCTGCCGCGAGCGTCTGCTTAAAACCGAACAGGAAGTGAAAAGCATCCTTTCGTCAGACGAATTGAAAGCCCCCGCAGACAATTCCGCCCGCGAGCCGCAAGACACGGCTTTCCCCTTTTAACGCGGCGGATTTGTGGGGATTTGAAAAAACCGCTAACTTTGCGCGATAAAATAGCAACCGTACAACCAACGATTCATTATGAACAGGAAAAAAATCATCATTCCCGCAGTTGTCGTGGTGCTGCTTCTGCTCGGCGGCTTGGGATATACGCTTTTCAACCTTCAGCAGCAGAAAAAGGCCAATGCGGACCTGCAACAGCTTGCCACGCTCGACAAAAAGGAAATGGAGAACGAGTATTCGCAGTTTGCCTTGCAGTATGACGAGCTTAAGCGTTCCATAAAAAACGACTCGCTTATGCAGCAGCTCACAAAGGAGCAGCAACGCACGCAAAACCTGCTTGCGGAGCTGAAACAGGTAAAGAGCGATGACGCAAGGGAGATAACCCGCCTCAAAAAGGAACTCGCCACAGTGCGTGCCGTTTTGAGAAGCTACATACTGCAAGTTGACTCGCTGCAACGCATGAACACCGCGCTCGCATCAGAGAACGAGCAGGTAAAGGCGCAATACAACGAGGCCACGGCAAAGATTTCAAACCTCAACAACGAGAAAGCAAATCTTTCGGAGAAAGTGGCCATTGCCTCGCAGCTTGACGCGACGGGAATATCGGTTCAGGCGCAGAACAAGCGCAACAAGAGCGCGAAAAAGATAAAGGACGTGCGCCGCTTCGTGGTTAATTTCACAATCACAAAGAACATCACCGCCTCAACAGGCAACCGCAACGTTTACGTGCGCCTTTTGCAGCCCACGAACTCGGTTGTGAACCCCTCCGGCTCGTTCAACTACGAAAACAAAAGCCTACAGTTCTCCGCGTCAAAGGTTATTGAATACACAGGCGAGGAGCAGAGCGTAACGCTATACATTCCTGTGGGCGAGACACTGAGCGCGGGAACATACCGCTGCGACATCTTCGCCGACAACCAGAACATAGGCACAGGCTCGGTGAGCATAGACAAATAAACACCGCAATACAGCAAAAAAGAATGGCACGGATTTCCGCGCCATTCTTTTTTGTTTCATTCCGCCACAAACCTACCTCACGCCAACCGGCTTTGTGGGGGGCAGTTCGCTGTTGCGCTTTTCGGTGGCTGCGACCGTGTTTTCCGCAAGTGCGGCAAACGCCTTGCCCACCACCGACGTGCTGTCAACGGACACTGGCGTGCCGCTGTCGCCGCTCTCACAAACCGACTGCACAATGGGGATTTCGCCAAGCACAGGCACTCCCATTTCCCCGGCAAGACGCTTCACGCCGCCATTGCCAAAGATGTAGTAGCGGTTTTCGGGCAATTCGGCGGGCGTGAACCACGACATATTCTCCACCAAACCGAGTATCGGCACGTTCACCTGCTCGTTCTTGTACATATCAATGCCTTTGCGGGCATCGGCAAGGGCAACCTGCTGAGGCGTGCTCACAATCACCGCGCCCGTAATGGGAACTGTCTGCAACAGTGTGAGGTGTATGTCGCTCGTTCCGGGAGGTGTGTCGAGTATGAAGTAGTCAAGGTCGCCCCAATCTGCCTCGAAAATAAGCTGCTTCAAGGCGTTGCTCGCCATAGCCCCGCGCCAGAGCGTCGCCGTGTCGGGATTTACGAAAAAGCCTATCGAGAGCATTTTAACATTGTACTTCTCGGCAGGGATTATAAGCTGCTTGCCGCCTATGTTCTCGCCAAACGGCTGAAAGTTTTCAAGCCCGAACATCTTGGGCATTGACGGTCCGAAGATGTCTGCGTCGAGCAGTCCCACGCGCCAGCCTTTCATGGCGAGTGAGACGGCAAGGTTTGCCGCCACGGTTGACTTGCCCACTCCGCCCTTGCCCGACGAAACGGCTATGATGTTCTTTATGTTCGGAAGTATCGGCTCCTGCTTCTTGGGGGCTTCAGCCTTTTTCACCGAAACCTCAACTTCGAGTTCCTTGCTCACGTAAGTCTTAACCGATGCCTCGGCAGAGCGCACAACCGACTTTATGAACGGGTCGGTTTCCTTGGGGAAGATTATTGAGAACGACACCTTGTTGCCGTCTATTCTTATGTTGTCCTCCACCATTCCGGCTTCCACGATGTTTTTGCCAGTTCCGGGATAGCGCACCTTCTCAAGTGCGTCCATTATAAGTTTTGGATATATAGCCATGCTTGTTTTTATTTTGAAGTTTCGAGTGATGAGCGTTTCTGGCGGTTATAGCTGCGATAGGAGTCAAGCGGGATTTCAACGTCAGGCTCGTGCAGTTCCCCCTCCTTCGGGAGCGCGAAGCTGATGAACTTGATGTCTATCCCCCTGTCGCGCCACTGCTGCTCGTAATATGTCTGCAACGATGTCGCCTCTGCCGGCACGTTCGCGCCGGCTGCATATATGTTGTCGCACACGCACAGCAGCGGCAAGTTGTTTTCAGAAACCACATACTTTGTATAGGTGAACAGGAAATTGCTGTCGGTTTTCACATTAATCACGCCGTTATCTTTCATAATCCTGCGGTAACGGTTTAGAAAGTAAGTGGATGTCATGCGCTTCTGCGCACGCTTCATCTGCGGGTCGCTGAATGTGAGCCACACCGTGTCCACCTCGCCGGAGGCGAATATGCGGTCGATGTTCTCTATCTCCGTCCGCAGGAAGGCCACATTGCCTATGCCATCGTTCACAGCCTGTGTCGCGCCCGTCCACATCCTTGCACCCTTAATGTCCACGCCGATGAAATTGCGCCCGGGACAAGCCTTGGCAAGCCCCACCGCATACTCTCCCCTGCCGCAGCCGAGTTCGAGCGTTATGGGATTGCCGTTGCCGAAAACCTCCGCCCCCCATTTTCCCAACATGGGGCATTCCGCCTTTTCGAGATAGTGGAACGGATATTCAAAAACGTTCGGGTATGCCCGCATATCGGCAAACTTCGCAAGTTTGTTCTTTCCCATATTTATATGTCAGCTTGTAAAATGTTTGGCAAAGTTAACCATTTGCGGTCAGATAGAAAAGTGG
>CAVCON010000049.1:0-13994 GCA_963603805.1 Oscillospiraceae bacterium | reverse complement strand
AAATTGTAGGGGCGTATTGCATACGCCCTGTACGCCATCGCATGAACCACACCGCAAACCGCCGTCATCAAATTGCGGCGCAGTTATCGGTTATCTGTATATTTGTAGTGGCGTACCCCGGCAACGGTTTTGTTCGATGGTTTGCCGATACCGCACAATCCTGTCCGAATTTCGGAAATCTCTTGTCTTGCGCCTGCGTATATTTCTGTTAAAACAATTGGGCTTTTTTGCTGGTTAGTCATAAAAAAAGCTAAAACGGACGATATTTTTTGCAGGAATATTTGCCGGTATTTGGGGTCTGCGTATCTTTGCCGTGTGTTTTTCATAGTATTAGATTTAAGGTTAACAAGATTGGGGTACGGCGGTACCCCATTTTTTTTGCCTTTTTCCGCCCGAAAATGGCGGAAATCCCAACCTGCAATATGGCAAAAAAAGAAGAGACATCATGGCTTTCACGCTGCATGACGTCTCCCTTTTCGAACAAGATACATAACAATTAAATCTTAGCGCGGATTTACCGCCTCGCGGCGTGGAACTGACACCTTTTCTCATGAAACTGGTGCATCCGCTATGAAACATCGATTTATCGGATGCAAAGGTAGGCATACCCAGTTCTGCCCGCAATACCTTAAAGTGGGTATAACCATTTGCAAAGTGGTGATTATGCCATAAAGAGGGGTGAATGCGGCGTTGCGCCTTGCGAACGGCCATGCCTTGAAACGGTGTCAATCCGTAAGAATGTGTACGGCGCGACACGCAATTTATGGCGCAGCAGCCATTTTGAAAGCAAATGCCGTGCAAAACAAACATATATTTGCTATATTTGCAGTTGCAAGCAAACTATACGTTGCCAAGAAAACAATAAACAAACATATCACTTTATATGAAAAGAACATTAAGCAAGATGCTCGCGGCGGGATTTGCCGCAACGCTACTTACATTGCCGGCAAGCCATGTTGCCGCACAGGTTACAATCGTGCCCCAGCCGCAGGTGGTAAGGCTTCAGGCCGGCAAGGCTTCTGTGCCGGCAAGCCCCAAAGTCTATATTGACAAGAAAGCCAAAATCACCGCCGCATACCTTGGCACGCAGCTCAAGGAGGCAGGCATCACCCCCGTTATGGTGAACAGCGCGGCAAAGGCCGACATCGCCATAACCATGGGCAAGGGCGCGGGACACAAGGAGGGCTACAAGCTCGAGGTGAGCGACAAGAAAAAGCCCGCAGTTGCCGTTACTGCCGACGACCGCAGCGGCGCGATTTACGCAATCGAAAGCATACGCCAGATGCTGAAGAACGAGGGCGACAGCTTCACAGCAAATGTGTGCACCATTACCGACTGGCCCGAGTTCGGCTGGAGGGCTTATATGCTCGACGAGAGCCGCCACTTCCATGGCATGGCAATGGTGAAGCGCATGGTGGACGAGATGGTGCGCCTCAAGATGAATACCTTCCACTGGCATCTTGTGGACGACCCGGGGTGGCGCATTGAAATTAAAGGCTATCCAAAACTCACGAGCGAGGGTTCGCTGAGCGACCACTCGCACTTCTTCCAGGGCGCGGAGAAGTGGAAAGAGGCCTATCCCGACCGTGAACGCTCCTACTACACACAGGAGGAAATCAAGGAGGTGGTGAACTATTGCGCCGAGAGAGGCATCCGCGTCATTCCCGAGATTGAGGTTCCCGGCCACTGCTACGCTGCCTCGCACGTTTATCCCGAACTTCTGGCAAAAGGGGACAACGACACCGATCCCGCAATCTACGACGTTGCAGCCCCCGAGTTCTGGAAATTCATCGAGACCACCCTCAGTCAGGTTGTGAAACTTTTCCCCTCGAAAATAGTGCACATCGGCGGCGACGAGGCAAACTATTCCCGCTGGACCAAGAACGAAAGAATAAAGAACTTCATGAAGGAACACGGTCTTCACACCTATCCTGATATGCAGCTCTACACAATAAACAAATTGCAGAAGTTCCTTGAGAAGAAAGGCGTGAAGCTCATCGGATGGAACGAAATCACCGGCGACAACGTACACGGCGAGGCCAATCGCGGCGAGAACTCCGCAGTAAGCCTTGACCCGAGCGCATTGGTGCAGTTTTGGGACGGTTCAACCGACCTTGCGAAGAAAGCAATAAAGAAAGGCTTCAACCTTGTGAACTCAAATCGTGTGTTCACCTATCTCGACTACGGCTATCCCACAATTCCGCTTGACTACTCCTATAGCTTCAACCCGTATTTCGAGGATCTGACCCCTGAAGAGAATTCCAGAATTCTCGGTCTCGGCTGCCAGATGTGGGGCGAATGGACTCCGACCGACGCACGCGTTTACTTCCAGACTTTCCCGCGTCTTGCGGCTTACGCCGAGTGCGGCTGGACAAAAGTTGAGAACAAGAACTACGCCGACTTCGTGCGCCGCGTGGCCCCGGTGGAGAAAATCTGGCAGGGCAAGGGATATTTCACGGGCCAGCCCTCATATTCAATGGGAACTCCCGAAGCTGCCAAATAACAAGTGAGAAACAAATGATGAAATAAAAGGAATATCGGTTGTGTCCTCCGCGATGCGACCGATATTTTTGGATATCAATCCTACTAAAACACGAAAGCAATAATGAACAGAAAACTTACCGCCGCGCTTGCCGCTTTGTCGTTCGCCCTTTTGCCGGCTGCAGCGCAGAACACCGAAGAGAATTTGTCGTGGGACATATATTCCGACACATGGGTGGGGACAGACGGCGCGGGGCGCATACAGCCCACACAAAAGGAAGCAGGTGCGACAAAAACCGACAAGAAAAGGGACGTGGGTATGTTCTATGTAACATGGCACACCAAAGGACTTCACGCCGGCAGACCGCCGTTTATGGGGGACGTTACCAAAATTCTCGAGAAAGACCCCGCCACGCGCCTTGACGGCAGCAGCAAAAACTGGGGGTCTTACGGCGGATATCATTGGGGCGAGCCTGAAATGGGCTATTTCCTTTCGGCTGACCCCTACGTGATACGCCACGATGTCTCCGCCCTCGCCGACGCGGGCGTTGACGTGCTTATTCTCGACGTAACCAACAGTGTGAGATACTGGGACGAATGGGAGCAGCTGTTCAAGATACTCGACGAGATGAAGAGCGGCGGGCAGAAAGTGCCGAAGTTCTGTTTTTGGGTGTTCAACGGAGTTCCCACATACTGCGCACAGGAGATTTTCGAGCGCGTTTACCGCCCCGGACGCTACAAGGACTTGTGGTACTACCGCGACGGCAAGCCGCTTTTGCTCTACAACGCCGACCCCTCGCACGATGCGAACGGCTACCATCCCAATCCTGTGCCAAACTTTCTGTATGATGCAGATGCCGTTACAAACAAGAACAACCCGCACTACGGCGACACGCTATATACAAAAGAGCGCATATCATACTACCCCAAATACATTCTCGACTTCTTCAGTCTGCGCAATATGTGGTGGGGTTACTACAAATGGGCCGGCAAACGCTTCGTAGGCAAGGAGGGCAACTGGACCTTCGGCCTTGACCTTGGCGACAAATCCGTGCTTAACCTCACCCCGCGTGAACGCGCCTCGCGCCACAACGGAAAGATTGAGGAAATATCCGTAACCCCCGCGCAGCACCCTGTTTCGCTTATCGGCAAATCGTGGCGGGCAAGCACCGGCGAGCCGGAGTTCAACGAATACGACCTGCCGGTTGCCACATACGTGCCAGAGCTTGGCAAGAAAATGGAACGCCCCACGGCATACGGCATATATTTCCAGGACCGCTGGGACGAGGCTCTGAGCATCGATCCGCCGTTCATCTACCTTAACGACTGGAACGAGTGGTCGGCAGGAAAGTATATGCAGGACCCGCCCGTTACTTTCATGCGCCGCAAGGGGAGCAACTATTTCTTCGTTGACCAATACAACGAGGAGTTCAACCGTACCATAGGCCCGATGAAGGGCGGGTTCACCGACAATTATTATATGCAGATGTCGGCGAACATACGCAAGTACAAGGGCGTGCGTGCCATTCCCGAGAACCACGGCTATTTCACGTCTTGGGAAAACGAGAAAACAGAGTACCGCGACACCAAGGGCGACATTGCCCACCGCGATTTCGACGGCTACTCCGGCTTGCACTACAAAGACGAACTCGGACGCAACGACATTGTGCTTTCAAAGGTTGGCGTAACCAGGAAGGACGTGCTTTTCCGTGTGTCGGCTGCCGACAACCTCACCAAGCCCGAACCTGCGGGCTGGATGCTGCTCTTCATTGATGCCGACAAAAACAGCGGCACAGGCTGGGCGGGCTACGACTATATGGTTTCCAACGGACAGCTCTTGAAATACAACGGAAACGCCCCCGACAGCACGGCGGCGTGGAAGCCTGTGGCAAAGGTGGAGACGCGCATAGACGGCAAGGACTATTATGTGAGCGTTCCCCGCAAGCTGATAGGCGCGAAGGGCGACAAGATAACCTTCGACTTCAAGTGGGCCGACAACCCCGCAGACATGAAGTCGCCCATAGGGCTTGCGCTTGGCGGGGACACAGCCCCCAACCGCCGTTTCAACTACCGTTTCATCTGGAGCAGGGACTAAACGCCAAATTCCGTAAATCATTGAAATACAATAAATTATCTTGATTTGAAAATAATTTGTAAGATATTGTAATTCAATATATTAGAACGGCGAAAATTATGTCTGATGTAATTTAAATTATATCAGACATAATTTTTTCTACATCCGATGTAGTTTTTGGCGTGTTTGAGAAAAGATGTACGCTTATGGCTTTGCGGAAATTGTAGGGGCGTATTGCATACGCCCTGTATGCCATCGCTTGAAACGCACCGCAAACCACCACCACAGAATTGCAAACCCGCGCAATTCATGGCGTATGCAATACGCCCCTACAAGCGGTGCAATTTGTTGATTAATTGTTCGTTGTGCATTTATGTGGCGTATTGCATACGTCCTGTATGCCACCGCTCGAACCGCATCACAAGCCATCGCCATAATATTGCAAAATCGGTGCAATCCGGGCGTATGCCATACGCCCCTACATATATACAAAAATCAATTTATCAACAAATTACAAGATGAAACAGTGTGTTACACACATCCTGTACATTATAATATCCCCAAAGCATGAAAACCCGGCGGCGTTTTGCCTGTTTGTGAACTTTTGGAGGATTGCAACGCATTGTGTTCGCGAACAATGACTAAATTTGCACGTATTCCTCTAAAACAAATATAATGAACAAGGCAAAACTTCTTTCGGCAGTCCTTTTGGCGGGCTTGTCGCTCGGCGTTTCGGCGCAGACGGAAATTCCCGAATCCCCAGATTGGGACGTTTATCCCGACACGTGGGTGGCAACCGACGGTGCGGGGCGCGTGATGCCCGGTAACGCCGACGTGGGCGACTATAAATTCGGCAAGCAGCACACTGTGGGCATTTTCTATGTTACGTGGCACACTTCGAATGTGACAAGTATGCACTCGCCATATGGCGCGGACGTGTCGAAAGTGCTTGAGAACGACCCGGAGGCACGAAAGGACAAGGACAATGCCGCATGGCAGCCGCAATATTACAATTCCTACCATTGGGGCGAACCCGAAATGGGCTACTTTCTCTCGGCCGACCCGTTCGTCATACGGCGCGATGTGTCAATGCTTGCCGATGCGGGCGTTGATGTGCTTATTCTCGACGTTACCAACGCCGTGAGGTACTGGGACGAGTGGGAGGCTCTTTGCAAGGTGCTGACTGACATGAAGGCCGACGGCAACAAGGTGCCGCAGATATGTTTCTGGAGCTTCAACGGCGAGGCAATATATGTTGTGCAGGAAATCTACGACCGTTTCTATTCAAAGGGAAAATACAAGGATTTGTGGTTTTATTGGTACGGCAAGCCGCTGCTGCTCTATAACGCAACACCGAGCAACGATGCCAACGGCTGGGGGCACAAGCTGAGCAACTATCTTTACGATGCCAATGCCGCAACCAATCCAAATCATCCTCACTACGGCGATCCGCTTTACACCTCGCAGTACCTCACCGACTATCCCGACTACATAAAGGAGTTTTTCACGCTTCGCAATATGTGGTGGGGCTACAAGGAATGGAACGGCAAAAGTTACGTGGGAACGGAGGACAACTGGTCGTTCGGTTATGATTTGGGTTCGCTCGGCTCTTACGGCGCAAAGGACCTTGTGTCGAAACACCAGGGGAAGTATGAGGAATATGCCGTTACGCCCGCCCAGCACCCCTCGTCATTAGTCGGGAAAAGCTGGACGCGCAAGGGAGGTGAGCCGGAACTTGACGAATACGATATGCCTGTTCCGCAGTATGTGGCGAGCGCGGGCAAGACGGTGGACGATCCCGAAAGCTACGGCATCTACTTTCAGGAGCGTTGGGACGAGGCTTTGAGTGTCAATCCTGATTTTATCTACCTCAACGACTGGAACGAGTACACCGCAGGAAAATACAACGGCGACAACCTCAACTTCATGCGCCGCAGCAACAACGGCTTCTGGTTCATCGACCAGTACAACGCGGAGTTCAACCGCACAATCGGTCCTGTGAAGGGCAGATACACCGACAACTATTATATGCAGATGGCGGCGAACATACGCAAGTACAAAGGCGCGCGCGCCGTTCCGCAGAACTATGGCATCGCCCCACAGGGGGTTGGGCGGCCCGACGCTTCGGAGTGGGATGAAATCAAGACCGAATACCGCGACACGAAAGGCGACATAACCCACCGCTCATACGGCGGCTACGGCGGACTGAAATACACCGACAATCTCGGACGTAATGACATTGTGCGCTCAAAGGTTGCCGTAACGGCTGACAGCATATATTTTTACGCCGAGACGCAGGACGACCTCACGGCTTGCGAGAACGACAATTGGATGCTCCTTTTCATTGATGCCGACAACAATCATTCCACAGGCTGGAACGGTTACGACTACGTGGTGAACAAGAACATTGAAAACAATGTGTCGTCTGTGATGAGCTGCGAGGGGGAGGCTTCATCGTGGAGCAGGACCGCCGATGCGCGGCTGCTTGTAAACGGCAACAAGCTCGTAGTGGCGATAGCCCGGAACGACCTTAAACTTTCGGGTGATGACCTTACGTTCGATTTCAAGTGGGTTGACAATCCCAGGGACTTCGACTCGCCGATTGGGCTTGCGACTGCCGGCGATGCAGCCCCTAACCGCAGGTTCAACTACAGGTTTGTGTGGCACAAGGAGGGAAGCGAGACGGTTTCGGCAAGGCAGAAACTCATCGAATTGGTGGAGGAATGCAGCCGCAACAAACTCACCGAGAGCCACGCCTATGGGAAAAATCCCGGAATGGTGGCTGATTCCGCCATTGCGGCACGTTACACAGAGGCGTTCGGGAACGCTTATTCCCAGGCCTCACTCGAACTTGACGACAGCAAGTATGAAGCGGCGGCAGAGGAGTTGCGCAACGCCGCAGAAGCACTCAGAAACGCCCCTGTAGTACCTCTGTCAGACGGTTACTATTTCATTGCAAGCGCAAACCCTGCTTATCCGGTTACGACTATGGCTTTTGACCAGACAACCGCAAGCTCGAAAATGCTGCACTGGCAGAAACTTGACGAGGACAAGCCGAATTTTGTCTGGAAAGTAACTTCCGCCGATGGCGGCAGGATTGTGCAGAATTTGTTCTCCTCGCTGTACATAAACCGAAGCGCGTTGAGCAACTCGAACTCCACCATACGCCTCACAGACACCGTGGGCGCGAAACAGATTATAACGCCGCTCAACCACGCAGGGCAGTTCACGATTTCAAACACCGTTTACAGTGCGCCGTATTACCAGAAAAGCGGCGAGAGCGGCAGTTCGTCAAGCGGGTATGTTACTCCGGGCGAAGGCGGTGCTTCGTCGTGCGCGGCTTGGAGGTTTGTGAATGCCGACGGGTACTTCATAAGAAACTTCAAGAACCCTCTCGACTCGGTGGCAAGCCTTGCAAAGGAAAAAATAGACGCTTCCGTGGTGATGAAGGACGGAAATCCCGACCCGCTTTCGCCGGCATTTAACGCTGGGATTAAGCGATATATAGACAGGCTCTCGCAACTTTTGGCGCGGGACACCTTGCTCGACATCCATTCAATAACAAAAGCCGACATAGACACCCTTGCCGCAACTTACGAGTCCTTGCTCGCCGTTTGGCCCGACACCACGGAACTTTCGCGTATATGCATCGAGACGGAGCATTTCCTCAAGAACAGCACCTATGGCGATGAAATAGGGGAAACCTCGCAGGAGGCGTATTCCGCCCTTGAAAGGCAGTATGCGGCAACAATCGCAAAGCGTCCGTTCTACGCTTTCACGCGCCGCGAAATCGATTCGCTGGCAACGGAACTGCAAAAGGCGAAAGACTATGCCGACGCAGCCGTAAACCCGCCTGCGGGCGAAATTTGGTACAACATAACCAGCATGGACACGACCAAGCTTTCGGGAAGCAGCTCCCAAGGCGAATGCCTTTATGCCAACAACAGCACACCGACCTCACAGGTTTACTGGGGTGGCACTCCCGATGCCAACAGCCGCAAGGTGCGCAGCGCATGGCGGTTCGTGAGCCTCGGCAATGGTACGTATGCCGTGCAGAATGTCGGTTCGGGTTGGTATCTCGGCACTTCCGCAAAAGAGGGGGACAACCTCAAGATGAGCGAAACGCCGGTGGCATACCGGCTGATGTTCATCGGAGACAGGCAATGGGCTTTGCAGAACGCCGAAAGTGGCATGAAGATTACCACAACCTCCAAACGCCGCTACACGAGCCTTGGAAACGATTCTGCCGGAACGAACCTGCCCACCGCGTGGTTTGTGTCGCGTATCAGTACAAGCGACCTGCGCGATGCGTTCAATGCCGTTGAAGGTGCGTTGGGCGTGCTTGCGCTGCCATACACCCAAAGGGCTCTGCCGCAGACGGTGAACGGCGAAAACATGAAGCTGTATGTTGTGTGCGGCTCAAAGCTCGACACTTCGGGAAAGACAATATCCATAGATTTGTCGGAGTACAATGAAGCCACAGTGCCGGCAGGTTTCCCATTAGTTTATCTCGCGGGCGAGGAATACAAGATAACGTCAGACATACCGTTCCACACATTCCCCGAGACAGATGGGGACGTGGTTACGGAGGCGCAGAACGTAAACGGGCTTGTTGGCGTGCTGAAGCCTACGGCGATACAAAACGACACCTGCGGATATTTCAGCGTGCGTGCGCTTGTGCCTATGACGATGAAATACACCGTTCCGGCACAGAGCGGATATGTGAACGCCACTTCGATAGCCAACATCGCAAGCATGAACGCCGACCTTACGGTGGATGTGAGCGGCGGCGGACTTCTGAACGGCATTTCGCAGACAATCCGCAAATCCGATGAGATTGTTGACGTTTACAGCGTGGAGGGCATCATGGTAAGAAGCGGCGTGAAGTATTCCCATGCGTTGAAGGGTCTGCACCCCGGCATATACATTATAGGCGACCGCAAGTTCGTGGTGAAGTAAGGGGTTTCTGAAATCAGGACAGAATTGCGGCGGTTTGCAATGTGGTGGCGGTGGCTAGTAAACGCGGTTCAAGCGATGGCATACAGGGCGTATGCAATACGCCCCTACAATTATCGCAATACCCCAACCGATTATTTCTACCGAAACATCCCGAAAACTACATAGGACATAGAAAAAACTATGTCCTATGTAGAAAAAATTATGTCTGATATAATTCAAACTACATCAGACCTTTTTTTGCCTCTTGCAAGTTGCAGAAAAACAAATAGTTATATCAGCCACTTATTTGCGGGTATTCTTTCTGAAAATCAGTACGTTACACATTTTTGGCGATATTTGCAGTTCCAAGCTTGCTTTGTCTAAGCCATAAAAAATCCCCTTCCGATGACTATCGCGAGAGGGGATTTTTATGTGTTTGTGCCGTAAAGGGCTGAACGGTGTGCGGTTCAGAGCCTGCGCTTTTCGGCGTTGCCTGCGCCTGTGCCTTTATAGTGGCTCTTGGCAGTGTTGAAGTTGTAGGTGAGCGTGAGGCTGATGTAGCGCGTATGGTTGTAGCTGTCTTTTGTAACCTTGACAGCGTTTCCGTAGTCCGTCCACCTCTCCTTTGTCCCTTTCAGGATGTCGTTTGCCTTGACGTTGAGCATAAGCGCATCGTGGAATAATACGCAGGTATATCCCAAATCCAAAGAGGAATACTGCCTGATGTGGGAACAAGTGCCGTCGGAGGGCATTCCGTAGGAGTAGTCGAGCGTGAAGAAGTTTTTCTTGCTAATGACAAACTTGTTGTCCAGTTCAAAGTATGCGCCCGCCCGCTGCAGGTTCTCGGTGATGCCATATTCCTTGTAGCTGACAAAAGGTTTGTCGAATTCCGCCTCGAATGTAGGCTGCCAGAACCCGAACTTTGGCGACAGGCTGACGGAAGCGTAGATGTTCTGGCATTTTCTCAGGTTGGTCCATTTGCTGAGCAATATCTCCTCGCCGTTGTACAGGTTGTCATAATACATAAGCTGGTTTTTGTCGTAATTGTAGCCCATGTTCAGGCTCGCCCATTTGTAAACGGCGTTGAACTCTATGTTGTGCGTTATGTTGGGTCGCAGGTAGGGGTTGCCCGCCTCGTAGAGGAAACGCCCGTCATACTGCACATTGTTGCGCAGGGCGAAGTAGCCCGGGCGCGAAGTCTTTTTGGTGTAGCCCAAGCTCAAGTTCCAGTCGCCCTTGCTCCATTCCGCCGAAAGGTTGGGGTAGAGGTCGTCGTATTTGCGGCTCGGCTCTTTCTCCTTCACGCCGTTGCTGCGGTAGTCGGTGCTGACGTGCTCGTAGCGCAGTCCCGCGTCAAAATTCCAGTCTCCCACGCTTATGTTGTATTCTGCGAACGGCGCGACGTTGGTCTCCTTTATGTCGCTGCGACTTGAGGGTATAAGGTTTTCGGCGTTGTTGTAAACGCTGTGGGTGTTTGTAAGCGTGGCTTCTGTTCCTGCGTTCAGCGTACCTTTGCCCACTGGATAGCCCAGTACAACCTTTCCTGCTGTCATGTTGCTGTGGTTGGAGTTGTCGGTGTGCACCTCGCGGTTTTCGTATGTCTCCGACTCCTCTTTCCAAAGGTCGTTCCTGCCGGACTTGCGCCAGATGTAGGTGGCGTTTACGTTGATGTCGAGTTTCCCGGCTTTGCCCATGTAGTACGAGCTTGCCTCGTGGGTCGGTCCGTTGCCTGTGCAAATCAGCGCGTTGTTGTTAATCGTTCCGTCGGGCTGCCCGTCGCGGAAAATCTTCATGAGGTTGTTTTTCCCCACGCCCTTTCCGTGAAGCGATTTTCGCAGCGAATAGTATGCGCCAAAGGAATTGTTGGGGGTTATCTCGTAGTTGAAGCCCAATTTCTCGTTTATCGCCGCGCTCTTGAATATTGTGTTCAGATTGTGGTCTATAAACGTTTTGCGCTTGTCGGTGTTCATTTCGTAGGTAAGGCGGTTGTCCTCATACGAAACATATCTGCCGGCATAGAATGTGTTGAAGATTTCAAGTCCGTTCTTTCTGTATCTGGTGTCAATCTGTCCGTATCCGTTCCATGCGGGGTTGAATTTTGTGTTGGCTTCGGCGCGGGCGGAAAATCCCTCGCCCTTTATTGGCTTGGTGTTGATTTTAATCACCGACTTGGCTTCTGCGTTGTATTTCGCCCCCGGACTGGTGATAATGTCCACGCTCTTGATGTCGGTTGATTTGAGCTGCGTCAGTTCCTGGTTGTCCCTCACAAGGCGGTTGTTGATGTAAATTTCGGGCGTGCCCTTTGCAAAAACGCTCACATCGCCTTTGCTGTCAACCTTAACCCTTGGCAGCTCGGCAAGCACGTTTCCCGCAGTTCCCGCCATGCTTAGCAGCGAGTTTTCCACGTTCACGCTCATTCCGCCTTGCGTCATCTTGTATTTTGGCGCGGAGCCTTTCACCACCACGCCGTTTATGGTGTAGCTTTTGGGGTGCATCGTGATGTTTCCGACCTTTTTCACAGGCGTTGCAACGCACAGTCCGTCGTAGCCTATGCAGGAGAATTTTGCTATCACCTCATTGGCGGCGCACGGAATTACGAAGTCGCCGTTCTCGTTGCTCACGCCGCCTGTGATGAATGCCGAGTCGGCGGGGCTGAGAAGCTGAACGTTGGCGTACACTACGGGTTCGCCCTTTTCGTCAACGATGCGCCCCGAAAGCTTGCGGTTGGATTTGTCCACGCATTCCACAGTGATGAGGCTGTCGCCTGTTGTGATTGTCATGGGATAGAAGCCCACCACCTCGCTCACGGCTTCGGGAATGGTCTTGTCGGTTATCTGTTTGGTTACGGTGTAGTCCTCAAGCTCGTTGTATATGAAGCTTATCTTGTAGGCGTTTGTGGCTTTTGCGAGGTCTATAAGCACGTCGGCCATTGACTGCTTCTGATAGTTGCGCGATATGCGCTGCGCCCCGGCAGCCTGCACTGCGGCAAGCAGGAGCATGATGTAGATAAAGCGTTTCATGATTGCAGTCATTCTACGGTTATCGTGCCTTTGTCGAGGGTGAGCGTTACGTTCTCGAACTGGTTCAAATCCTTCACTACTTCAGCCATGCTCTTGCGGCTGTCCCAATCGTAGTACAGGCGAAGCCTCTTTGCACTCCCGCTCTTGAACACCACTTTCACGTCATAGTATGCCGCCATTTCCGTGAGCATTTTTTCGAGCGTAATGTTTATGAACGTTCTTTGCACTGCGGGCTTTGTGGCTTTGACCGATATTGTGTCGGGTGCGGCTTCGGCTTGCGCTTTCTGCACGTTTGCCGTTGCGGGGATGGCGTTGCCTTGCGCCGTCTCGCGTGCGGACTTTACATAATGGTATGCGGCGAACGACACGCCCGACAGCATCACCACGCCGGCGAATACGGCTGCGGCTTTCATTACGCTCCATTTGCCGCCGAATGTGAACCGCCTTTGGGGCGCGGCTTCAGTATGCGCGGAGGCGAACTTTGCCCATTCTTCGTCAACGTTGATATCTGCATCGTCCATATTCATTGCCGCGTCGGCTTCGACTATTGTGTTGTAGATTTTGCGGCTTTCGGGGTCGCTGAGCATTGCCTTGAACTCCTCGTCGCTGTAATGCTCGGGATGCTCAATCATGTCGAGTATTTTCTCTGTCTTTTCCATTTTCTTCAGGGGTTGAATTGTTGTTTGAGTTGTTTGATGCCTTGCGCGAGATGTTTGTAAACCGCCGCCTCGCTTATCTGAAGTGCCGAGGCAATTTCGGCGTAGGTCATCTTTTGGCGGTAGCGCATTTTGATTATCCGCGATGTTTGTGGGGTGAGGCTGTTGTCGATGTAGTCCATCACCTGTTCCAGTTTGTCGGCAATCCTTTCCGCCGGCTCCTCGCTGCATTCTGTCTCGCACATCATCAGGTTCTGGATTTTGTCCCTCACCTTTTCGCGGTTCAGTATGTTAAGGCATCTGTTCCTTACGCACACGAGCAGGAGGCTTTCCGCAGTTTCGGGCCTTACAGCCAGCTTTCCGTACAAAACGTCGGCAAAAACATCGCTTACAACATCTTTTGCGGCGTCGCTGTCGCGCAGAAGCACTTTGGCCAGAAGATACATCCTGCGATAATGACGCTTGAAAAGTTGTTCTGTCAGTTCTTTCATTGTCTTTTTTACCGTTGTTCAGTGATAATACAAGCGGGAAGCCCGTTTCCCAACCCCTGAAAGGGAAAAATTTTTTGCAGGGCGTAAAAAACGTGTCGCATGGCGCAAATGTACGAAAGCATCCGCAATTTATAACCCTTTGATTAGCAATAAATTGCCGTTATTCCAAAATTCTTTGTAAGTATCTGCTTCACAGGGCGTTGCAAGTGGCGAAAAAAAGGTCTGATGTAGTTTGAATTATATCAGACATAATTTTTTCTACATAGGACATAGTTTTTCCTACATCAAATGTATTTTTAGCGGTATTGGTTTTGCGGAAATTGTAGGGGCGTAT
>CAVCON010000048.1:0-13998 GCA_963603805.1 Oscillospiraceae bacterium | reverse complement strand
AATTATATCAGACATAATTCAAACTACATCAGACCTTTTTTCGCCACTTGCAAACATCTGGAAAACAAATCGTTATGATAGATGCGTTTTAACTGGTCATTATCCTGCAAACCAGCTATTTACGCAATTCGAGAGCGGCGTTTTCCGCCGCCTCCATTATCTCGCGCTCTCCCGGTCCTTTGTCGTTAATGCCGCACAGGTGGAGTATTCCGTGGATTATCACGCGATCAAGCTCGTCCTCGTATGAAGTGCCGAACTGCACCGAGTTCGACCTCACCGTGTCAAGGCTTATTATAATGTCGCCGTTTATGGTTTTCCCCTCATCGTCATCAAACGTTATCACGTCGGTGAAGTAATCGTGTCCGAGAAACCTGCGGTTGTAGTCAAGAATTGTCGGGTCATCGCAAAACATATAGTTCACGTCCCCTACAACGCGCCCGTGGCTCGCTGCCACACGCCCAATCCAGTCGCGATAGTCAAAGCGCGAAAGCGGGGGCATTTCCACTTCGGTGGAGGCAAATGTTATCATAATCCAAGAATATGCAATATAATTAATGTGTCAGTCGAAAAGTGAGGGCGCACTGTCCTTTTGTTTGGGCATACGTCCCAGATGACGGTATGCAAGGTCTGTAACCTCCCTGCCGCGCGGGGTGCGCACAATGAAGCCCTCCTTTATGAGGAACGGCTCGTAGACCTCTTCCACTGTTCCCGCGTCTTCGCCTATTGCGGTGGCAATGGTGGAAATGCCCACAGGCCCGCCCTTGAACTTGTCGATGATTGTTGTGAGTATCTTGTTGTCTATCTCGTCAAGCCCGTAGCGGTCGATGTTCAAGGCTTCAAGAGCCACCTTTGCTATTTCAAGGTTTATCCGCCCAGAGCCTTTTACTTCGGCGAAATCTCTTACGCGGCGCAACAGTGCATTGGCTATACGCGGCGTGCCACGGCTGCGCGAAGCTATCTCGCCGGCGGCATCGGTGTCTATCTCCACATTGAGGATGTGGGACGAGCGCACCACAATCTGCGACAGCACGGAAGCGTCGTAGTATTCAAGGTGCAGGTTAATGCCAAAGCGGGCGCGTAGCGGGGCTGTGAGCAAGCCGCTGCGGGTTGTCGCGCCTATCAGCGTGAACGGGTTGAGGTTTATCTGCACACTGCGCGCCGAAGGGCCTTTGTCTATCATTATGTCAATGCGGAAGTCCTCCATGGCAGAGTAAAGATACTCCTCCACCACAGGGGCAAGGCGGTGGATTTCGTCAATGAAAAGCACATCGTTGGGTTCAAGCGACGTGAGAAGCCCGGCAAGGTCGCCCGGCTTGTCGAGCACAGGGCCGGAAGTAAGTTTGAAGCCCACGCCAAGTTCGTTAGCTATAATGTTTGAAAGGGTAGTCTTTCCCAATCCTGGTGGGCCGTGCAGCAGCGTGTGGTCGAGCGATTCGCCCCTGCGCCGCGCCGCCTCCACGAAAACGCGCAAATTGTCAACAACCTTTTTCTGTCCCGAAAAGTCGTCAAACCTCAAGGGGCGAAGGGTGTTCTCGTATTCGCGCTCGGACGGTGAGCCTGTCTGCTCTGTGCGTATGTCGAAAGTGTCGTTGCTCATTTTCTGTAGTTATTCTTCAAAATCAAAAGGCAGCTGCGGTTCATCGGCGGGCAGCTGTGTAAAACTGCGGCGGTGGTATTTGGTAATTCCGTATTTTCGTATGGCGTCGCGCTGTTCGGCGGTGGGATAGCCTTTGTTCTTGCGCCACAGGTATTGCGGATATTCCCTGTCTATACGCTCCATATAGTCGTCGCGGTAGGTCTTGGCGAGAATGGACGCCGCCGCAATCGACAGATATTTGCCGTCGCCTTTCACTATCGTATTGCAAGGTATGCCGCCGTAGGGCTTGAAGCGGTTTCCGTCAACTATGACAGCTTCGGGACGCACTTTGAGCCGGTCGAGGGCGCGGTGCATAGCAAGGATGGAGGCGTTGAGAATGTTTATCTCGTCTATTTCTTCGGGCAAAACCTCGCCAACCGCCCATGCCAAAGCTTTTTCCTGTATTTCCTCGCGCAGGGCGTAGCGTTTCTTTGCCGTGAGCTTTTTGGAGTCTTTTATCTCCTCGTTTGCGTATCCTTCGGGAAATATCACCGCCGCCGCAAACACGCTCCCCGCAAGACAGCCTCGCCCGGCCTCATCGCAGCCGGCTTCAAACTTCACCTCATGAAACCTTTCGGCAAGCATCCTTGAAAACTTCTAAATTCGTCAAATGGAAACTGCCGTGCCGCTGCACGAAACCATCAGCATACTTCCGTTCGCACCCACTGTTTCGTAGTCAATGTCAATGCCCACAACGGCATTCGCGCCAAGTTGTTGTGCCTGTTCCGCCATTTCGGAGAGCGCGGTGTCTTTGGCTTCGCGAAGCACGCGCTCATAGCTTTTGGAGCGTCCGCCCACAATGTCGCGTATGCCCGCAAAAAAGTCGCGCACAAAGTTTGCGCCAATTATGGTTTCTCCTGTTACTACCCCATAATAGGTCTTTACCGGTTTGCCTTCAACGGTTGGCGTTGTTGTAAGAAGCATCTCTGTATATTTTTAGCCGCGCAGGAAAATGTGCGCAGGTTATATTGTTCAAAACATTTTCATCACTCTTTCAATGCCGTCGGCGAGAGCGTCAACTTCCTCCTTTGTATTGTATAGCCCGAACGAGGCACGCGCCACACTCTGCACGCCCAGACTTTCCACAAGCGGCTGGGCGCAATGATGCCCTGTGCGTATGGCTATGCCGAGCCTGTCAAGAAGCGTTCCAAGGTCGAGCGGGTGGATGTTTCCCACCACAAACGAAAGGACTGCCGATTTATGTTGCGCCCTGCCGAAAATGCGCATTCCGGGAATGGCATCAAAACGTTCGGTGGCGTATGCCAGCAGTTCGTGTTCGTGCGCCGCGATGTTGCCGATGCCGAGCTTTTCCACGTAATCTATTGCAGTGGCGAGAGAGTGGCTTCCAACATAATCGGGAGTGCCTGCCTCGAACTTCAAGGGGGCATCCTCAAACTCTGTATGTCCGAAATGCACGTTCTTTATCATCTCACCGCCGCCCTGGTAAGGCGGAAGCTTTTCAAGCCATTCAGCCTTGCCGTAAAGTGCGCCGATGCCCGTAGGTCCATAAACCTTGTGTCCGCTGAAAGCATAGAAATCGCAGTCTATATCCTGCACATCCACCTTTATATGCGGCACGCTCTGCGCTCCGTCTATCAGCACCGGCACATTTTGCGCGTGGGCAATGGCCGTAATCTCCTTAACGGGGTTGACAGTTCCGAGAACGTTCGACACATGAGTTACAGAAACCATTTTGGTGTGCGAGTTGAGCATTCTCTCGTATTCGTCCATGCGCAACTCGCCATTCTCCGTGATTGGAATTACCTTTATCTTTATTCCCTTTCGCATTTCGAGCAGTTGCCAAGGCACAATGTTGGAATGATGCTCCATTGCCGAGACTATAACTTCATCACCCTCTTTCAGGAAAGCCTCGCCAAACGACGAAGCCACGAGGTTCAGCCCTTCGGTTGCCCCGCGTGTGAAAACAATCTCTGCCGGCGATGAAGCGTTAAGGAAACCGGCGACTTTCGCACGTGCGGCCTCATGAAGTTCGGTTGCCTGCTGCGAAAGGAAGTGTACTCCGCGATGCACGTTGGCGTTTTCCGAATAATATTCGTTTGCAATGGCATCAACCACCGCACGCGGCTTTTGCGTTGTTGCGCTGTTGTCAAGATATACGAGCGGTTTACCGTAAACCGTGCGCGACAGTATCGGAAAATCTTCTCTTATGTGTTGTATGCTGTACATTATTTATATGCTTTTATTTTGCGAGCCACGCCTCCGGGTTGAGTTTCGAGGTCTCACGGCGGAGCTGGAAATGCAGAGTGCAGTTTCCCGAGGCATCGCGTGCCACACCGCCCAAAGTCTGTTTTGTGCGCACCTTTTGCCCTTTGCTCACCGAAACGGAGGACAGGTTGCAATATACGGAAATGTAGCTGCCGTGGCGCACGAGAACGTTTGAGTAACCGCCAAGCGAGAACACCGCCGACACTTCACCGTCGAAAATGGCACGTGCCTGCGCCCCAGCCCTGCCGGTTATGTTTATGCCCTTGTTGTCAAGCTGCACACCCGAAAGCCCGTCAACATTGTGAACTCCGTAGTGCTGCGTAATCATATATCCGCCCGAAATAGGCATCGGCAGTCTCCCTTTGTTTGCAGCGAAATCATTTGACAGTGCGCGGTCAGCCTCTTCCATTTTGAACACTTTCATGTCCTCCATACTTTGTTTGGTTGTGCGTGTGGAGACTGACTTTTCTTCCTCGCGGTTTTTGGTGTCCTGCTTGCCGCTTTTGCTGTCTTTTCCGCCTTGTGCCGAGAGTTGCTTGCGACGTGCCTCCTCGCGGGCTTTCTGCTCGGCGATTTTCTTTTGCCGTTCCAACTCGCGTTTGCGCGCTTCTTCGCGGCGTTTCTTTTCCGCCAGGATTTGCTGCTGGATTAATGCGTCTATTTTTGAGTTAAGCGAGGAATAGCGTTTCTTGTCCGCATTTATGGCACTCTGCACCTGACGCTGCTTTTTCTGCAAGCCGTCAACAATCTTTGTGCGTTCGGCGTGTTGCCCCTCCAGTTTGTTTTGCTCTGTTATACTCTCGTTCAGCAGCGCATTCTTTTTGTCGCGTGCTTTAACCACCTCCGTGTGTTTGGCATCAACTTGGTCTTGCTTCCTTTTTACAAGTTCCCCCTGCACGCGCTGATACCGGGCATACTCTCTGACATACCTCAAACGGCGCAGCATTTGCGTAAAGTTGTCGGCGGAGAATATGAACATGAGTTTGTTTTGCGTGTTCCTGTTGCGGTAGAGATAGAGCATGGCGCGACGGTAATGCTTTTTGCGAAGTTCCAGTTCTGATTTCAGCGTGTCGAGTTGGGTTTTCAGTATGGAAATTTTGCCGTCGAGCGCGTTTACATCTGCCGAAATCGCGTCAATATATTTCTTCTGGGTGCTTATCTGCCCATTGAGAACTTTCAGGTTGCTCAACTGCGAGCGCACGTCCTTTTTCAAGGATTTCAGCATCCCCTCGTTCTGTGTTATCTTTTTCTGGAGCGTGGCACGCTGCGACTTCAGTTTGTTTATCTCCTTATTGCTCTGTGCGCAGACATCGGGGAACGCCAAGCACAGCACGGCGAGGAAAAGAATTATGCGATTGCGGCAGCTCATTGTATTGTGGAGAGTTTTCTCATTACTTCGTCAATTGAACGCTGCTTGTAGCTTGAGGGTACTTTTGTGCGGGTTTCCCATTTTGCATTGTCCGACAATCGGCTCAAGTCTATCGTCATGTTTATGTCTCGCTTCCCGCCTTTGGCTTCAAGGTTTATCTGGGTGGGGAACTGTTTCCCCTCAAAATTGGCAAAGCTGCCGTATTTGCAAACAAGGCTTTCCTTTGCGGTGATGTCCTTTGGGTTTACTGTTACGCGGTCGAGCAGCCCGCTCGCGGTTTGCGTCAGGAACTCATAATCGAGTTTGGGCGATGAGGTGAGGCTAAGCAAAGTGTGGTCGCCGCTCGATGCTATCGTGAAGTCTTTCAGCGAGGATTTCACATCGCGTGTGCCGGGTACAAAAATCTCATTCCAGAACATCGATTGCAGCACATAGAAGTCAAGGCTCGCGCTTTTCAGGAAACTTGCATCAGAATATGTAGCCTGCACGTACTGTTTGTTGAAACGGTCAACAAGCAGCACATGGTCGGGCGTGAACTCCAGCCGCGCCACTTCCATTCCGAGAAACGACATGGAAAGCTGTATCACGTCATCGCGTTTCATCTTCAGACTTCCACCAAGCGTGAAACTCTTTGTCCCGCTTTTCAGTTCCACGCTTGCCTTTGCGGTTATGTATTGCGCCGTTTGAAAGTTGTCTGTTACCTTTTTCGCATAAGCCTCTGCGGTTGAAGCCTTGCCAACAGCCGTTGTCTTGGTTGCGTTTTTTGACGAACTGCACGCGCCGAACAGTGTAACGGTCAATGCCATTGCGCCGGCAAGCATTATCTGTTTCAATATCCTTTTCGTTTTCATTGCGATGTCAGTTTGCTATATATTTCCTGAGTTTTATTTTCCTGTTAAGCGTCTTCGAGTCTCCTCCCCCTGCATTCTTTGCCTTGCGCCACATGACGAGAGCCTCGTCGGTTTTGCCCTGCATGGCATATATGTCTCCCGCGTGTTCGTAAATCGAAGCGTTCCCCTTTTCCGAGGAAATGTTTTTCAGGGCTTCCTCAATGAAAGTGGCGGCTTCGGCATAACGCCCCTGCTCAAACAGCACCCATGCGTAGGTGTCGAGGTATGTCGCGCTTTTGGGCTGCGCCTTGATTGTCTTGAGGCTCATGGCTGCCGCCTTTTCAAGGTCGCGCTTCTTCAGTGAAAGGAAATATGCGTAATTGTTCAGGGCGTTTATGTTGTCGTCCTTGTAAACAAGGGCCGAGTCGTAGGCCTGGAAGCACAGCGTGTCCTTGCCCAGTTCGTGATACACATCCCCGAGCAGGGCGTAAAGGTCGGAGGCAAGCCCCGTGTTTGTGTTGCCGCTGATAAGTGCCGTCCCTTTTTTTAGGGTTTCCGCCGAACGTTCCTTTTGTTTGAGGCTGAATTGCGCCAGTCCGCCATAGAAATAATACACGAGGTTTTCTGGCTCGTACTGTATTCCGTCCTCGCAAAGTTTCGCCGTTTCGTCCTCAAGGTTCTTGGTTATGCAATACTGCAACAGCTTTATTCTTATTTGCGAGTATTCCGGCTTTGCCGCTAACAGTCTGCGCCAGACTGGTGCCAGACTATCGGTGGGAGCTTTCAGCAGTGAAAGATAGCCTTGGTAAATGTCGAGAAACGTTGGGTCGCAATCGTCTTTCGCGAAAATGCGGCGACAGGCGGGGAGTGCGGCGGTGCTGTCCACAGTGCCGCGACATCCGCTCATTATCATGGAGTTCAACGCGCCTATACGTGCCTTCACACTCATCTTTTCGTTAAGGGCGATGGAATTGGCGGCTTCGAGGTATGCGGGAATGTCGTTTTGCTCCAGCTTCCTGTTCATTATTGCGCGGTTTGCCATTTCGTTTGATGGGTCAGAGGCAAGAACCGCCTTGTATTCCGCCATTTCCTTTTCATACTCTTTCATGTCGCCATACGCTCCGCCGCGAATCACGCGGTAAGTGTTGTTCGATGGGTCGGAAGCTATAAGCGAGTTTACCAACACGAGCGAAGAATCATTCATCCCCGCCGAGGAAAAGGCGATTATCTTACGCAACGTTATCTCATCGCTCTTACCCTCCTGCACCTCCAATCGCGAGAGAGTCTTTATGAGTGCGTCCCAGTTTTTCTGGTTGCTGTATATCTCGGCAAGATTGTAAAGCAGCTCATCATGCTCGGGGAAACGCCGCGACATTATTTCATACCGTTCCACCGCTTCCTCGTTCATTCCGCGAGAGTCGTAGTATTCCGCAAGTTGCTGCTGGAAATAATAGTTGTCGGGCTCTAATTCCACGGCTTTCTTTATGTAAGTGCCGGCATCATTCAGCGAGTCAACGCCGCCTGTGGCTTCAAGCATAAGCCCCATTGCCGAAAGGGCTTCCGGCGCATTGGGGTTTATCTCCAAAGCATGGCGCAAAAGGTCGAACGAAGCGGCGTAGTCGCCTTTTTGCTTTTGCACCACCGATTCAAGGAAAAACTCGTTGAACCTGCGCTGGCGTTCGTAGTCCGCCACGGTCTCCTTTGCCGCCGCGCTTTTCCTGCCACGGCTTTTTTGGGCGTAAATTTGCGGGGCGACAACAGCCGCAACCGTTATCGCCATCAAAACTTTCAACAATGTGTATTTGCCCGACCAGCGTCTTGCCATTGCCTTAGCTGATTGCCGTTACTTTTTCCCGGTATGCCCGAATCCGCCTTCGCCGCGCTCACTGTCGGCAAGGGTTTCCACCGGCTGCCATTCCACCTGCTCGTGTCGCGACACCACCATTTGGGCTATTCTGTCGCCGTCGTTCACGGTGAACTCCTCATTTGAAAGGTTCACCATTATAACGCCTATCTCCCCACGATAGTCCGCATCGATTGTCCCCGGGGTGTTTAGCAGGCTTATGCCGTGCTTCAACGCCAGCCCTGAGCGCGGGCGTATCTGCGCCTCATAGCCAACCGGCAGTTCTATGAAAAGTCCCGTAGGTACGAGTTTGCGCTCCAACGGCTTCAGCACCACAGGCGCGTCAACATTGGCGCGGAGGTCAAGCCCTGCGCTTTGCGGGGTTTCGTATTGTGGAAGCTCATGGCGGGAACGGTTAATCACTTTTATTTTCATAATGATATATGCGTAGTCTGTTCGTAAATTGCAAAAATAAAAAATTCCGCATTAACTGCCAACTTTTGCGGGCTGCTTGCAAGCGTTACGCGTGTTTTCGCTAATTTTGCACAAATGGTTGCAACGCGAAACACTTTCCGCAAGCATGAGCGGCTTACGCTGAAACGCGAAATCGACGAACTTTTCACCCCCGGGAGCAAAAGTTTCGCCGCATACCCCATACGCGCCGTTTGCCGGCTTGCCGCTTTCAACGCCTCTGATGTAAAGGTGCTGATGAGCGTCAGCAAGAGGCATTTTCACCACGCCGTTGACCGCAACCGCGCAAAACGCCAGATGCGCGAGGCTTACCGCACCAACAAGACCATTATAACCGAGGCGGTGAACTCGCTTAACGCCGCCGGGGAGCGACATTCGCTGAATGTGGCTTTCATCTGGCTGTCGGACGAGCCGCAGGACTCTGCTCTTGTGGAACGCAAAATCAAGAACCTGCTCCACCGTATGGCGGAAAGCCTTCCCCAGAACACAGGGGACGCTCCCGACTGAAAAACCGTTGGTCATGAAAGCTGCGCAAACCATTCGCACGGTTCTTGTAACGGTTCTCATCATCCCTGTGCGTCTTTACCAAAAATTCATATCCCCCTTTACGCCCCCTTCGTGCCGTTTCACGCCCACCTGCTCGCAATATGCCGTTGAGGCGTTGCGCAAGCACGGTCCGATAAAAGGCTTGTGGCTTGCCATAAGGCGCATATTGCGCTGCCACCCTTGGGGAGGGAGCGGCTACGACCCTGTGCCATGAAAAGCGAAGCCCTTTTTTACATTGACGTTCACACTCATGCGCCCAACGAAAACGCCGCAATCTCGGTGGTTGACGCAAGCGGTGTGCACCCTGTGCCGATTGCTTGCAACGGCAACGTTTATTCTGTGGGGATACACCCATGCAATATTCCCCACGACTTCCAAGATGAAATCTCGCGCATAGCTCTTTTGTCCCAGTTGGGAAGTATTGCCGCCATTGGTGAGTGTGGTTTCGACCGCACGTCAAACCATTCCGTTGAACTGCAAAGGCAGGTTTTTTCGGAACTCACCGCAATGTCCCGCAAAGAGGGAATGCCCATGCTGATACACTGCGTGCACGCGACAGACCTGCTGCTGCAATACTCGAGGCTTATGCCCAGAGAGGGTATGTGGATTGTACACGGCTTTCGTGGCAAACCCGCCGCAATGTCGCAGCTTCTCAACGCGGGCTTTTCCGTTTCGTTTGGGGCGAAAGCCAATCCAAATAGTGTCATCGCCTGTCCCGCCGACAGGATTTTCCTTGAAACCGACACGGCAATGCCAACTTCACTGTGCGAAACGTACAGCAGATTGTCGGCATTGCGTGGAGAGAACCTTGAAAGCGTGGTTGCACGGAATTTCAGGCGAATATTCGGCAAGGCAAACTCCATTGGATTGGAAAATAATGAGTAATATTGCAACTAAAATATAAGTTTGCACAACAATACCACAGAATTTATATGACAAAACAAAGCTGGATTGAGAAAGGATATGCCGACGAGCCAATTCCCGCAGGAACAGACCTCGCCAAAGAGATAAGGAGAATGTGCAAGGAGAAGAACGCCGTTGTGCTGGCGCACTTCTACACAACAGGGGCTATTCAGGACGTTGCCGATTTCGTGGGCGACAGTCTGGCACTTGCACAGAAAGCCGCGAAGACCGACGCCAAGATTATCGTGATGTGCGGCGTGAACTTCATGGCCGAGACTAACAAGATTCTGTGTCCGGACAAAACAGTCCTGCTGCCCGACCTAAATTCCCACTGCTCGCTCGCCGAAAGCTGCCCCGCCGACAAGTTCGCCGAGTTTGTGAAGGCGCATCCGGGCTATCAGGTGCTTTCATACGTAAACACCTCCGCAGCGGTGAAAGCCCTTACCGATGTGGTGGTTACATCAGGCAACGCCAAGGAGATAGTTGAAAGTTTCCCCAAGGACGCAAAGCTTATTTTCGGTCCCGACTACAATCTTGGCAACTACATCAACTCCATAACCGGGCGCAATATGCTTTTGTGGAACGGCGCGTGCGATGTACACGAGCGTTTTTCGGTTGAGAAAATCGTGGCTTTGAAATCGCAATACCCCAACGCGGAAATCCTCGCCCATCCTGAATGCAAGGGGGCGGTGCTGAAACTTGCCGACTACGTTGGCTCAACCGCCGCACTGCTGAAGCACGCAAAGAGCAGCGATGTAAGGGAGTTTCTCGTGGCGACGGAAAGCGGCATACTGCACGAGATGCAGAAATCGTGTCCGGATAAGAAGTTCATCCCCGTTCCGCCCGACGACAGCACCTGCGCGTGCAACGAATGCGCCTATATGCGCCTCAACACAATGGAGAAGCTGTACAACTGCCTGAAATACGAATGGCCGTCAATAGACGTAAGCCTCGACATTGCCCAAAAGGCGGTAAGGCCAATAAGGCGTATGCTTGAGATAAGCGAAAAGATAAAGCGGTAAGAAAAGGGGCTATGCGCCATAAATCCCCCAAGCCTCCGCGAAAGCGGGTTTGTGTTTTGGCGAATGCCCGATGCGGGCGCGGTTTTCGCAACCTCCTGATTTACAAAGAGAAATCTCGTTTGGAAAAGTTTTCGTAAGTTTCTGGCTTCCAAAGGCTTGCAAGCGGTGAAATTATGTCTGATGTAGTTTAAATTATATCAGACATAATTTTTTCTACATAGGACATAGTTTTTCCCATGTCCGATGTTGTTTTTGGAGTGTTTGGGAAAGGGTGGGCGATTATGGTTTTGCGCCATTTGTAGGGGCGTATTGCATACGCCCTTTACTCCACCACTTGAACCGCACCGCAAACCGCCGCCACAATATTGCGAAGCGGCGCAATTCAGGGCGTATGCAATACGCCCCTACAAATGGCGCTATTTATGGATTAATCGTTGCTTGCGTGTTTATAACGTATTCTGCATACGCCCTGTATGCCATCGCATGAACCGCACCACAAACCACCGCCACAACATTGCGAAGCGGCGCAATTCAGGGCGTATGCCATATGCCCCTACGGTGGCGCAAATTATTGGTTAATTGTATATCGTGAATTTGTGAGGCGTGTTGCATAACCATGTACGCCACCGCCTTTACCATCATTTGAGCCGCGCCTGTCTTACGCGGATTTTTTGGCAATATTGCCACTTTTTCCGTGTAAGATAAGTGAAGTCCTTGTTTCAAAGAGCATTCCGCGCCTTTGCCGTTGCCTTGAAGATTGGCGTTTAATGCCCCATGCGGGACGTGTCAACGGCTTTTACTTTCTTCTCCTTGTAACCGCCGAATTTATAGACAACGGAAAATTCGCCTGTTGCCCCGTTGGCAATTCTCATGCGGTAATTCTGGTTTCCCTGTACGGAGCGCGTGTCGATTTTGTTGTTGAAAATGTTGTTGCCACTGAGGCGCACTCCCCATTTCCCATCGGCAGATGTCCATTGCAGCTTGGCGTTCATCCGAAATATAGGGCTTATGTCGTACACACCCTGTATGGCTTTCGACTGGAAGAACGGATTCAGAATAAGGCGCAGATCCTGTTTGCGCAAAAGCCTCGCCGATGCTGTGCCACCGAACATGGCGGTAAGTTTCTCGCGGTTGAACGGCAAATCGAAGAAATGCCGGCTCTTGTCGTGCCTGTACATTCCCGTGGCAAACACGTTGCCGTTAATCCATTTTCTCGCCTTGAATATGGCGGATGCCTGAAGTCCGTAAATGTTCACGTAGTTGAAATTCGTCTCCTTCATTATCACCGCCATGCGGTCGGTTGTCTGGTATGGCAACTGCACGAAATAGTCGGGCATTAACTGGGCGAAGGCCGACAGCGTGTAACGCCGCTTTATCTGCCACATAAGGTTTATGTCGTAGTTGGAGTATGGTTTCAAATTCGGGTTGCCCCAAATCTCGCTGTACGCGGAAGAATAGAAAACGCTGCTCATCGTTGACCAGTAGCTCGGGAACTTTGAGTCCGAACTGAACGACAGGCTGAGCACATGGTCGTCATTTACGTTCCACAGGGCGTTCAGCGAAGGGTATATGCGCCACTTGTCCCACAAGGACGAATGATATTGCTCAGCGGCAACGGATGCCTCGAGGCTTATGGCTTTTGTAATCTGTTTGCTGAACCCTCCGTAAAAGTTCCATATACGCTCAAAAATGTCAACGCTGCTCGAAGCGTCGGGCAACACGCTGCCAGTCTTGTCGAGCGTGGTCTGGAAACTGGTGTTGTCGGTGAACTGCCCCTTCACCCCATACGACAGTCCCCAGCCGTGGGACAGGGAATGCGTCTGGTCGGCGGTGAACATCCACTTGTTTATTGTCTGCCGGCTGGCGGTGCTTAGGTTGCGCTCCGTTTCCGAAATGCTGCCGTCGGCGTACATTGTGTTGTCGAGAGCCTGGTGCTGCGGCGTGCGGTAGTGGGTGTACGAACCGCTTATGTTCAGTCCGAAAGGCAGGGAATAGTTCAAATCGACGTTGTGCAGATATACGTGGCTGTCGGTGTGCGTGCCGCCCACGTTTGAGCCTGTTGTGCGGTGGCTCGCGCAACCCTTGTCCCATTTGCCGGTGTATGCGGCTTCAAGGCGGTGGTTCTTGGCAAAGGCGTAGTTCATGCCAAGGCGGTAGTCGTGGGATATGCCGAACTCTTTCCGCCGGGTCTTGTCGCTATAGTCTGCACGTCCATTTTCAAGCGGGTGTTTTGCCTTGTGCGAAACCTGTCCGTATGAATTGCCGTCGGTGAACGAATATTGCGCGTCCAGTCCGAACTTCCCCCTTTGCAGGGCAAGAAAGCCCTCGCCGAAGCCTTCGGAGTATTTGCTCTGCCTCAAGCCGCCCCTTATCTGTCCCGACAGTTGGTTTGTGCCGGCGTAATCTTTCGTTACAATGTTTATCGCCGCGCCGCGCACGTGCAGCCGCGCCGGGGCTGCGGTCATCACCTCCGCCTTTGCAAGCTGTGCCGCCGGCATTGCTTTCAGGCGTTCCGCCACTTGTTCCTGCGTGAGCGTTGTGGGCTGTCCGTTTATTATGAGCGTTACCGCGTTGCCGGCTAACTTCATGCTGCCGTCGGCATCGCTCACGCCGGGTATGCGCGTGATAGCCTCGTATGCGTTGTCGGCGGGCAATTGTTTCATGAGCAGCGGCATGTTGTAAGAGAGTTTGCCATTTTCCGCCTTAACTATGGGGCGCACGCCCTTAACCATGACCTCGGGAAGTCCGTGCAGCATCTTGTCAATCGACAGCGAGTCGTTGGGCGTTTTGTCTTGGGCGTTAATCTTCGAAACTGCAAAAAGCAGCAAACATACAAAAAACAACCTGCAATGTTTATACATGACGTTTTATCGCTTTTTTGATGTAATACAATGCAAAAGTACAATTTATTACCCCCCCCCAGTGGAATTTAACACATTTAACGTGTGTTTGCAGAACTGTAAATGCTACAAGTTGCACAAGATGCTGATTTCCAGAATAATAAACACATAATCAGTGCTTGGTGTAACGACTTGTTTTTCAGGGATTTGAAAGTGGCGAAAAAAGGTCTGATGTAGTTTGAATTATATCAGACATAGAAGCTGTTTTGAAATGGCTCGGTTGTAATTTAGTATGCCAATCAGTTGGTCAGC
>CAVCON010000047.1:0-14172 GCA_963603805.1 Oscillospiraceae bacterium | reverse complement strand
GTATATATGTAGGGGCGTATTGCATACGCCCTGTATGCCATCGCTTGAACCGCACTGCAAACCATCGCCCCGCCACCGCAAATCCACGCAATCCTGGGCGTATTGCATACGCCCAGGATTGCGGTACAATTTTCTGACTAATTGCTGTTTATATGTTAGTATAGCGTATTGCATACGCCTTGTACGCTACCGCCCGAATCGCATTGGCAAAAATCGTAAATCACAGCTGTATCATGCAAAAAATAAGGTGGTGCACCAAACAGGCGCACCACCTTATTTTATATGCTTTATGAAAGATTTATTCAGCAGCGAGTGTGAAGCGGCGGTAGTCAACAATCTGAAGTTCCTTGTCCTGCTTCTTGAGCCATGCTGAAACGCTTTCCTTTTCATCGCCAAACTGGAATTCCTGATCGATAAGGCAATTCTCCTTGAAGAATTTAGCCAGACGACCCTTGGCAATGTTCTGTATCATTTGCTCGGGAAGGTTTGCAGCCTTTTCAGCGGCAACAGTCTGCTTGATTTCTTTTGCCTTCTCTGCATCCTCCTTGCTAAGCCAACCTTTTGCCATATTCGATTCGATATGGTCATCACTGTCAACAAGGTTTGCGTTGATGCCGGCTTTCTTCAAAGCGTTTACAACCGCTTTCTCAACCTGTTCGTCCTTGGTCTTCTGGATGGCAACATCATACTCCGACTTCTTTATCTCTTCGGGAACGGAAGCCTCGTCAAGAGCAATGGGCTTCATTGCGGCAACCTGCATGGCAAGCTTGTGAGCCGCATCCTCGTTGTTCTTGTTGAGCTGAACCATTGTGCAGAGAGTGTGTCTGCCCATATGGTCGTAGGTTGAAATGTTTTCGCCTTCAAGATATGTGTAGCCGTCGAGTTCGGTCTTTTCACCGGTAATACCGCTACGTGCTATGATTGCAGCTTCCACGGTTTCATTGCCGATGGTAAGAGCCTTTACCTCATCGAGAGTCTTGGCTTTTGCTGCAACTGCTGCATCGATAATATCCTGCGTGAGCTTTACGAAATCAGCGTTGTTTGCAACAAAGTCGGTCTCGCACTTGAGGGCGATGATTGCAGCAAAACCGTCAGCGTATTTAACGAGGACGCATCCTTCGGATGCCTCGCGGTCGGAACGCTTTGCGGCAACAGCCTGACCTTTTTCACGGATTATTTCGATAGCTTTCTGGGTGTCTCCTTCGGATGCCTCGAGGGCTTTCTTGCAATCCATCATGCCCGCACCCGTGAGTTTGCGCAATTTCTGGATTTCTGCTATTGTAACAGCCATAATAGTTGTTTCTTTTAAGGGTTAATTTGATTATTCAGCCTCTTTTGCGGGCTTTTCCTCTGCTTCAGCCTCTGCCGGTTTTGCAGCGGGAGCTTCTACACGTGCCTTGCGTGTGCGGTGGCGCATTGTCTTGGGTGCGGCTTCTGCGTTTTCTGCTTCCTGCTGTGCTGCAGCAGTATCGGCATCGGCCTTTTCAACCTTGCGCTCCTCCAAACCTTCGTTGATAGCCGCGCAGCAAGCGTCGAGGATTACTTCAATACTTGTGGCAGCATCATCGTTTGCGGGGATTACGTAGTCAATGTTCGAGGGATCGCTGTTTGTGTCAACGATACCGAACACGGGAATTCCCAAGCGGACAGCCTCGCGAACGGCGATATTCTCCTTGTAAACGTCAACAACGAAAAGAGCTGCGGGAAGGCGGTTGAGGTCTGCGATTGAGCCGAGGTTCTTTTCAAGCTTTGCACGCTGGCGACTGATCTGGAGTATCTCGCGCTTTGAAAGGTTTGAGAAAGTTCCGTCTGCGGTGAGCTTGTCGATGTTTGCCATCTTCTTCACTGCCTTGCGTATTGTGGGGAAGTTGGTGAGCATACCGCCCGGCCAGCGTTCGATTACGTAGGGCATGTCAAGAGCCTTGGCCTTCTCTGCAACAATATCCTTAGCCTGCTTCTTGGTTGCAACGAAAAGGATTCTCTTGCCCGATTTTGCAATCTGCTTGAGGGCTTCTGCGGCCGTGTCAACCATTGCAACGGTCTTGTTGAGGTCTATAATGTGAATGCCGTTGCGCTCCATGAATATGTAGGGAGCCATTGCGGGATTCCATTTGCGTTTCAAGTGGCCGAAATGACATCCGGCTTTGAGTAGGGTTTCAAAATCTGTACGTGACATTGTCGTTTTGTTTTTGTTTACTTTCTTTTTGTTTGCATTTTAAGCACCAGCCCCAAGGTAGTCTTTTGCCGCCGCATACCAGAAAAAAGGTCGGGCGGCAAAGGAATCCTTGCGGTTTAGATACTAAACTATATATTTTGCCAATATGTCCAAATGTATGTTGTGGATTAACGCTTGGAGAACTGGAAGCGACGGCGTGCCTTGGGACGTCCCGGCTTTTTGCGCTCTACGGCGCGGGAGTCGCGTGTTACGAAGCCTTCCTTGCGGAGTGCTGCCTTGTCTTCCGGGTTTATCTTTACGAGTGCGCGTGCAATGGCGAGACGGAGTGCCTGCGACTGTCCTGTGAAACCGCCGCCCGTAAGATTAGCCTTGATGTCGTATTTCTCCACAGCTTCCAGCAACTGGAGGGGCTGCTTAACCACGAACTGTAAAATAGAAGATGGAAAGTATTCGGTCAAATCTTTTTTGTTGATAGTTATCTTTCCTGTGCCCTCGCTCACGTAAACACGTGCCACTGAGCTTTTGCGACGGCCTAATGCATTAACTACGTCCATTTACTATTTTATTTATACTGGTTAATATCGATTTGTCTGGGTTTCTGTGCTTCCTGCTTATGTTCACCACCCTCGTAAACATAGAGGTTCTTTAGGATTTGGCGTCCGAGACGGTTCTTGGGGAGCATTCCGCGCACAACCTTGCGCACGAGCCTTTCAGGACCGTTGGGCTTGTTGAAGATGCTCTGCGGAGTGTGCTCGCGCTGTCCGCCGGGATAGAGAGAATAGGTGTAGTATATCCTGTCTGTCCATTTCTTACCAGTGAGGCGCACCTTGTCTGCGTTGATTATTATCACATTGTCGCCGCAGTCGGCGTTGGGAGTGAATGTGGGCTTGTACTTGCCGCGCAGCAGTTTTGCAACGCGCGTGCAGAGACGACCGAGCACCTGGTCGGTTGCGTCAACCACAACCCACTCTTTGTTTGCATTCTGTTTGTTGATAGAAACAGTCTTGTAACTTAATGTATCCACTTTCGTGTCTTTTATTTTAATGATTAAACATCTGGCTGCCTTCCGTTCTAAGTTTTTCTTCGGGCTTGCCATAAAGTTTCGCGCCGCAAAACGGCGCACCACGATTCACTAACCACTGCATCAGGCCAAATTCTTATCATTAGATGCAGCTATTAACACGCGGGGTTACAGGCTTATAACACGCCTGTTGATAATAATCGGCGTGCAAAATTACTAATTTATTTTTATGTGGCTATGTTTTTCTTGTGTTTTTTCGCTGTAATTCATTCGGTAAGGCTTCAAAAACTTGCGGCGCGGTGAAAAACGAATGCCGTCATTGCTTGTTGCTTTGCAATGGCGGCATTCCCCAATATAAAGGGTTATTTAACCTGCGTTGTTATTGTTCCAATTTGTTGCCCTTGCCGGGAAAAACTATCAAGGGCTTGAATGTTTTCACTTCCTCGGGCGTCATCATGGCGTATGACATGATTATCACCACGTCGCCAACCTGCGCTTTGCGGGCGGCTGCCCCGTTGAGGCAAATCACGCCGCTTCCGGCAGGGCCGGTTATCACGTATGTCTCAAACCTTTCGCCGTTGTTCTTGTTGGCAATGAACACCCGCTCGCCGGGGTATATTCCGGCGGCTTCCATTAGGGTTTGGTCTATCGTTATGCTGCCCACGTATTCAAGGTTTGCCTCGGTTACGGTGGCGCAGTGGATTTTCGATTTCAGTATCTGTATGTACATTTCGGCTCAGATGTTCTCCTTGTATTTTATGTTGTCGATAAGCCTTACGGGTATGTGTCCGCAGAATACCGTTATGCAGCCCACGATGTAGTTGCTGTCGTCCCAACTGTTTACGTTTTGCAGCGTAGTGCCGTCAACTATTTCGTAATATTGCACCTCAAGCCCCTCGATTGCGTTTATGGTGTTCACCACAAAGTCATGGGTTTCGCCCACGCTGTGGCTCTTCGCAAAGTCGCGGCTTTCAAAGAGGGTTTTCGATATGTTGAGTGCCGTGCTGCGCTCCTCTGCGCTCAGCAGGGTGTTGCGGCTGCTCAGCGCAAGTCCGTCCTCCTGTCTCACGATGGGGCAGGGGCGCAGTTCCACGGGAATGCCGAGAGCCTTTACCATTGCCCTTATCACGGCAATCTGCTGGAAGTCCTTTTCGCCGAAGTACGCCCTGTCGGGGCTTGCGGCGTAGAAAAGCTTGCTTACAATCTGGCAAACTCCGTTGAAATGTCCCGGGCGGCGTGCGCCTTCCATTACGGTGTCTGTGGGAGGGTATGAGAATTTGCGCGTGTCGGGTTCGGGATACATCTCTTCCACCGCAGGGGCGAACATTATTGTAGTGCCGAGCGAGGCGAGCAGCCTTTCGTCCGCCTCCATGTCCCGGGGATAGTTTTCAAGGTCGCGTTTGTCGTTGAACTGCGTGGGGTTGACGAACACGCTCACCACCGTGGCGTCGTTTTCCTTCACCGAACGCTTTACAAGCGAGGCGTGTCCTGCATGGAGCGCACCCATTGTGGGCACAAGTCCCACGGTCTTGCCCTCCTTGTGCAGGGCGGCAATGCGTTCGCCCAATTCCTTTCGGGTCTTTATTACCTCCATTGTTATACACATTGTTTTTTACGATGCAAAATTACTTCTTTTTTACAGAACACCAAAGAGTGGAAAACTACGTGGGACATGAGAAAAACTATGTCCGATGTAGAAAAAACTACATCAGACGTAGGAAAAATTATATCAGACCTTTTTTCCGCCTTTGCAAACCTTTGGAAAACAAAACGTTATGAGTTTTGTGGAAAAGTGCGCAACGTTTTGTGTATCTGCACTTTATGAAAATTTGGGGTTGTTGCGCCATAAAACATTGTGCGGCAAGGAAGAACGCTGTCGTTTTGCCGGACTGCCAAAATAATTCGCGCCCGATGCTTGACGGTTTCAAATATATATTATACCTTTGCTCTTACAAAGGAGTTCCGCTGACGGCAGACCGGGATGCTCATCAATAAAAAATGAAAACCGAGACAGCTTCGCAAGTCGATGGCGCGCTGTAGCAATACAGATTACAAAGATTTGCGGGCCCTCAAATCTTATCATATAGGAGTTTTCATCGCGTATCGCGTCAGTGTTCTCCTTTCTTTTTTTTGTGCAAGGCCGCACGGTCTTGGAAAACAGAAACAACACCTGATGCAACAAACGGAATATCTTGACAATCTTGACGAAAGCCAGCGCAGGGCGGTGGAATATATCGACGGCCCGTCGCTCGTAATAGCCGGCGCGGGGTCGGGCAAGACACGTGTGCTCACCACAAAAATAGCCTATCTCACGGCTTGCGGACTGAAACCGTGGAACATACTCGCCCTCACGTTCACCAACAAGGCCGCACGCGAAATGCGCGGACGCATAGCCGCCATTGTGGGCGAAAACACGGCGAAATACCTTGTTATGGGCACATTCCACAGCGTGTTCGCGAAGATATTGCGCAAGGAGGCCCACCTGCTCGGATATACATCGAAATTCACCATATACGACCGCACCGACTCCACGAGCCTCGTGAAAACCATCGTGAAGGGCATGGGGCTTGACCCTAAGGTTTACAAGCCCGGAGTGGTGCTTTCAAAAATCTCGCAGGCAAAGAACAACCTTGTCATGCCCGAGGATTATTTCAACGACCCGAATTTGAAGCAGCGCGACAGTTCGGACAACGTTCCCGAGACAGGACATATATATATGAAGTATCAGCAAAGGCTGAAGGCTTCGGACGCGATGGACTTTGACGACCTGTTGGTGGAGATGTACGTGCTGCTTACCGACAACGAGGACGTGCGCAGAAAGTATGTGGAGCAGTTCAAGTTTGTGCTTGTTGACGAGTATCAGGACACAAACCGCACACAGGCGAAAATCCTTTGGCTGCTCACGAGGGAAAGGCAGATGCTGTGCGTGGTGGGGGACGATGCGCAGAGCATTTACGCCTTTCGTGGCGCGGACATAGGCAACATTCTTAATTTCACGAAGATTTTCCCCGATGCGCGGCTGTTCAAGCTCGAGCGCAACTACCGCTCCACCCGCAGCATTGTGGATGCCGCCAACAGCGTGATTTCACATAACCGCAACCGCATACCAAAGGACGTTTACAGTCTTGCCGACAACGGGCGCAAAATAGAGATAACCCCTGCCGAGAGCGACATGGAGGAGGCCGAAGCTGTGGTGAAGTCTGTATGCAAAGCCAAAAGCGCGGACGGCGTGCCGTATAGCGACATGGCGGTGCTGTATCGCAAGAATGCGCAAAGCCGCGTGATTGAGGAGGCTTTGAGAAAGGCGGGAGTGCCTTACAGGGTCTATGGTGGGCTTTCGTTTTACGAGCGCAAGGAGGTGAAGGACACTATAGCCTATTTTCGGCTCACGGTGAACCCCTATGACGACGAGGCTTTCAGAAGGGTGGTGAACTATCCCGCACGCGGCATAGGAAGCACCACGATGGAGAAAGTCATGACGCTGGCGACAACCAGCGGAATAAGCCTTTGGGAAACGGTCTGCACTTGTTCGGCAAAAGAGATGAAAGTGTCTCCCACCACATACAACAGGATTTCAAAGTTCGTGGCTATGATAAACGGCTTTATCGGAAAGGCGGGGGAGCTTGACGCTTATGCGCTTGGCAACGAGATACTCGAAACGAGCGGCGTGAGGACGGAAATAGTGAGCGACACGAGCGACTTGAGCCGCAGGGAGAACTTGGACGAACTCGTGAACGCCCTTAACGGTTTTGTGGCGGACACGCTTGAGGCTGGCGGCAGCGTCGAAAACGCCACAATGGAGAACTACCTTGCCGAGGTGGCTTTGCTTACGGACGCTGACAAAAACGACGATGACAAGGAGAAAGTCTCCCTCATGACTATACACTCAGCCAAGGGACTTGAGTTTGAAACGGTGTGCGTTGTGGGACTTGAGGAGGAGATATTCCCCGGGCGTCAGGCGAAATACAGTCCGCGTGAGCAGGAAGAGGAACGTCGCCTGTTTTATGTGGCTCTTACAAGGGCAAAGAAATATTGCTATATAAGCTACGCCCGCTTCCGTTTTTCGTATGGCAGCATAACGGAGTCTGATCCGAGCCGCTTTGTAAAGGAGATAGACGTTTCGTGCGTGCACTTTAACGGCAGGAAAAACAGGAGCGCGACTGGCAACGGTTCTTGGACTTCTGGTGAAAGCCGTTTCGACTCTCGCCTCTCGCCTGTTTTCAGCAGGAAGGCGGTTCGTGCGGAGGGGAATGTCTTGGCAGGGGAAAACACGCTTGAAAGCGCAAAGACCCAAGCCGGCGAAACAATTAAGGTGGGGAGCGTGGTGGAGCACCGCCGTTTTGGCAAAGGTGTGGTGAGGCGCATAGTGGATGCCGGCGACACCGCCAAGGCGAGCATAGAGTTTGAGGCTTCCGGCACAAAAGACCTCCTTTTGAAGTTTGCCCCGCTTGCAGTCCTGCAATAATATATAATGCCGCATTGCATTTTTTAGGAAAAACAGTAACTTTGCAAATGCGCTGAAGCCAAACGCTTTCAGCGCATGACTTTTTTTGATATAGAATAGCGATATGGTTTCCTTTACAGTCAGTTTGATGGCCCTTGTGCTGGGCTATCTTGTTTATGGGCGTTTTGTTTCAAAGGTGTTCGGGCCTGACAGCCGCCCTACGCCGGCTTACAGCATGCAGGATGGGATGGACTACATTCCCATGCCGACGTGGAAGATTTTCATGATACAGTTTCTCAACATAGCCGGCACAGGTCCTATCTTCGGTGCGATAATGGGCGCGTTGTACGGACCTTCGGCTTTCCTTTGGATTATTTTCGGCTGCATATTCGCGGGCGCCGTGCACGATTATTTGAGCGGCATGATTTCAATAAGAATGAACGGATGCTCGCTCACGGAAATCATAGGAAAGTTCCTGGGGGGCACTACAAAGAAAATAATGGTGGTGTTTACTGTGATGCTGCTTATCCTTGTCGGTGCTGTGTTTGTGAGTTCGCCGGCTTTGATACTTAAAGATCTGACCTCGGACGTGTCTTTTATGGATATGTATTTTTGGATGGCGGTGATATTCGTTTATTATATAATTGCCACCCTTTTGCCGATAGACAAGGTTATAGGAAAGATTTACCCTGTGTTCGCGTTCGCGCTCCTTTTCATGGCTCTTGGGCTTATGGTCGCCCTTTACGTGCATTGGCCTTCAATTCCCGAGATAACCGACGGATTGCAGAACCTTAACCCCAACAAGGCTGCACAACCTATATTCCCCTGTTTGTTTATCACCATTGCCTGTGGGGCGATTTCGGGATTTCACGCCACGCAAAGCCCGCTTATGGCAAGGTGCATGAAAAGCGAGAAGTACGGCAGCCCCGTGTTTTATGGGGCTATGATAACCGAGGGCGTGGTTGCTCTTGTGTGGGCGGCGGTTGCAAGCTATTTCTTCTTTGACCCCGCAAGCGGCAATTCCGACATGACGGTGCAGGCTCCCAATGTGGTTAATATAATGAGCCGCCGCTGGCTCGGCGTAGTGGGCGGCGTGCTTGCCCTTCTTGGAGTGGTTGCCGCGCCGATAACCTCCGGCGACACTTCTTTGCGCTCTGCAAGACTTATAATTGCCGACTCTTTGAAGATTAAGCAAAAAAGTCTTTTGTCGCGCCTGTATATATCAATTCCCCTCTTTGTGGTTGTGGCGTTGATTATATGGTTCAACCTTTCCGACAAGTCTGGCTTTGCCGTTATTTGGGGGTATTTTGCGTGGGCTAACCAAACTCTTTCCGTGTTCACGCTTTGGGCGATTACTGTTTATTTGGTGAGGAAAGGCAAGATATACTTAATAACGCTTGTCCCAGCCCTTTTCATGACAACGGTAAGCGTAACATATTTGTGCGTGGCTCCGGAGGCAATGGCTCTGCCAAAAGAAATTGCCTACACCGTTGGCGGAATTACGGCATTGGTTGCCGTGGTGTGGTTCTCCGTTTGGAAGACGAAGTATTCCAAAAAGGCTTCGGCAGCAAAGGAATGATTATGGCTGTGTGCAAGCGGATTTTAAAATTGCCTTTGCGGGCGGCGGCCTTGGTTGCTTTCTGCATGATGCTGCTTTCGTGTGGCGGAAAATACGACAAGTGCGCCGAAAACTCTGATGGACTTCCTGCAATTTTTCCCGATTATGCCGGCGTAACTGTGCCGATTAACATCGCGCCGCTGAATTTTGAGATAAAGGACGCGAAGCACGTTAAAGCCGTTGTGGAACTTGGCGGAGAACAGATAATGGAAATCAAGGGCGGCTCTGTTGTGGAATTTCCTGAAAAGGACTGGAAACGTTTGCTTGCAAAGGCTGCGGGAAAGACGTTTGAAGTGAAAGTTTTGGAATGGTCGGAAAAACATCCGGGCGGAATTGCATACAAGCCGTTTGCTGTTTCTGTGTCGAAAGACAGCATTGATCCTTGGATTGCCTACCGCCTTGTCCCTCCCGGGTATGAGCTTTGGAACAGGATGGGCATATACCAGAGGAACATTGAGAATTTCACGCAGGAAACTATAATAAAAAATTCGCAGAACAACGGCGGTTGCGTGAATTGCCACAGTTTTTGCAATTACAGCCCCAAGAACTGGTTGTTCCACGCTCGCGGCGAGGGCGGGAGCACGGTGATAACGCTTGACGGCGAAACGAAAAAATTGCCGATAGAAAAGCTCGGGCCGGGAAAAAGTGCGACATACCCTTATTGGCATCCGTCGGGAAGGTTCGTGGCTTTTTCCTCAAACTTCACACGTCAGACCTTTTATGGCATAAGCAGGAACAAGATAGAGGTGTTCGACATGAATTCCGACCTTATTATATATGACGCAAAAACCAACAGCGTGCTTACCGACCCGAGGTTTTGCGGAAGTGCCGATTGGGAGACTTTCCCCGCTTTTTCCCCAGACGGAAAATATCTTTATATGTGTGTGGCACATCTTGGTTTGAGCGAACAGCAACGCCAAATGATGCAATCGCATTTTGAGAAGATGAAATACGCCCTGATACGTGTGCCTTTCGATGCCAATACAGGCAAACTCGGGGACAAAGTTGACACGGTTTACAGCCCTTCGCGCCATGGAGGCAGTGTCTCCCTGCCGCGCGTTTCCCCCGATGGAAGATACGTGATGTTCACAAAGGCCGATTGCGCCACGTTTCCCATACAGCACGTTGAGGCTGATTTGAAGATGATAGACCTTAACACAATGGAATTTGTGAATACCGACGCGCTTAACAGTCCGTATTCGGACAGCTATCATTCTTGGAGTTCAAACGGCAGGTGGGTTATGTTCAGCTCGCGCCGTGTTGACGGAAAATACACCCGCCTGTTCTTTTCGCACTGCGATGCCGCCGGCAGGTTCACGAAGCCGTTCATGCTTCCCCAAAGAGACCCCGAGCAAAACGGTGCGCTGCTTTACGCCTACAATATCCCGGAGTTCATAAAGTCTCCCGTAAGGCTTGACAGGGAAAAGGTGGCTGAATTGTTCCGCGTAAAATGAAAACAAAGATGAAACGTTTCTATATATTCCTGCTCCTTTCTGAAATAGTCTGCTTTCTGGTTCTGTTTCTGTTCTATCCGTACACAATCCAGATGCAGGAGGGCGAGAGCCTGTTTTTGTTCACCAAGGAATTTGTCGGCGGGGTTATAAGCAGACCGCAGGGCATCTGTTTCTTGATTGTTGACTTTCTTGAACAGTATTTTTCCGCTGCGTGGGTTGGGGCGATTGTTTATTCGCTCGTGATAACGCTGTCGCAATGGTTCTTGTTTATGTCCCTGTGCAATCTCGGCAAGCAAAACCTGTATTGGCTTGCGTTTCTTCCTCCGCTTGCCGTTGTGCCGTTCTCGTTCCCATTTCTTGAAATGCAGATGAACTTTATGTTCTTCTCGCTTTTGCTTTATGTTTTCACGGCAATAAAGCCGAGAGTGTGGAGGTGCGTTTACGCCCTGCTGCTTCCTGTGCCGGCGTTTTGCCTTGTTACGTGGTACGAGGCCGCCATGCTTTTCGCCGTGTTTGCGGCGGTTGAACTGCTTTGCCGTAAAGACCGCGTGTTGGCGGCAGTCATGGTTGCTGCCCTTGCATTCAGTTTTGTTGTTCCGCGCCTTTGGTCCGATTTCGTTGATTTCGTGCCTTTCAACAGGCGTCCTTTTATGGGGATTGAAGGATATTTTTCTTGGAAGATTTTTGCGGCATATCTGATTGCCTGTCTTGCGGTTGCAATTCCTGCAAAAGCAAGCCTAAAAGGTTGGATAGGCTGCGTTGCGTCTCCGCTCATTATTGCAGGTTTTGCGGCAGTGATGCTTACGGACGTGGATTTGCTTTTCGGCGAAAGAACGAACAAGCTTTCGCTCCTTGCCGACCAAAAGGACTGGGAGGGGATAATTGCCGAAGTGCCATACGACGAGACCGTAAGGAGCAAGATACTCACAAGCTACGTGCTTTTGGCAATGAGCGCGACAGAAAACCTGCCCCAGGTGCTTTTCTCCTATCAGATTAACACTCCCGAGGCTTTCTTGTTCAGGCACGACCAGCGCACGTTCTACACAAATTTCAACAGACAATTCTACGATAATATTGGAATTTGGGATGAGGCTTTTCATCAGGCGTTTGAATATGGCGTGAACCAGCGCGAGAACGAATGTTTCCGCGCCATGCGTTTCAAGACCGACTACGCCCTCAATTCCGGCGACCTTGGCGTGGCGCGTTTTTACCTGTGGCTGCTTGGCAAAAGCTGCAACAACGGTTCTTTCGTAAGGGAACGCACCTATAGGCTCGCGGCTCTTGAACGCTCCAAAACAAAACCAAAACTTCCGCCATACCGCAGCGACACGTTCGTTGGGGCATACCCAATGGCTTCGGAAATGTTTAGGCTTTTCGAGCGCAACATCAAGAACAAAAAGCTGCTCGACTATGTGTTTTGCAGCCTGTTGCTCAACAAGGAGGTGGAGAAGTTTGGCGTGATTTTCTCGCGCTTCAACCTTTACAAGGATGGCGAAATGCCCCGCGCATATTCCGAAGCCCTTACGGCGTTGGCTTCCCGCGATCCGCGTGCACGCTCCATAGAGGGCTACAATCCCGACCTCGACAAGTATTTTGCCGATTTTGTGTCAAGGGCAAAGCAAAAGCAGGGACTGGGAGAGTATGCCAACACATACTGGTACTATTTGTTCTTCCGCCAGGTTGACAAGGGGGAAGACAATGCTAACTCGAATTGAAAATCATTATTGATATGAAACGGAAAATAATTTACGCAGGTGCTGCGGTGGCTGTGCTTTTATTGTTCGGGGCGTATATGATGTTCGCTCCGATGCTGAAAGACGGCAACACTGCCTATGTATATGTTGACGGCGATGACACCCGCGATTCTGTTGCGCAACAGCTCGTTACCATAGCCCATTGGCCACAGCGTTGGGGCGTTTCGCTCATGGCGGCACTCACGCGCTACGACAGCCATCCGCGCACAGGGCGTTACGCACTGCACAAGGGCGAGGGCGCGTTCGGCTTTTTCCGTGCGCTGCGCGGCGGTCAGCAGTCGCCTGTGGAACTTACCATTCCTTCGGTGCGCACTATGGAGGACATGGCCGGCTTCCTTTCAAAAAACCTCATGATCGACTCTGTGGCGTTCCTGAAAGCGGTAAAGGACACTGCCAAAATGGCATCGCTCGGCGTTGACACGGCAAACGCATACTGCCTTTTCGTTCCTAACACATACGAGGTTTACTGGAACATAACGCTTGACAACTTCCTGCTGCGCATGAAAAAGGAGGCTTCGGCTTTCTGGAACGACATACGTGTGGCAAAGGCAAAGTCAATCCCCCTCACGCCCCACGAGGTCTGCACCCTTGCCTCGATTGTTGACGAGGAGACGGCAAACAATACCGAAAAGCCCGCCATCGCAGGTATGTACATAAACCGCCTCAAAGCCGGAATGCCGCTACAGGCAGACCCAACGATAAAGTTCGCGTGGCGAAATTTTGCGCTGCGCCGCATATATCATGGACTTCTCGACATCCACAGCCCCTACAACACCTACCGCAACACCGGGCTGCCCCCCGGACCTATAAGGGTTGCAAGCGTGGAGGGCATAAACGCCGTGCTCAATTATGTGCACCACAATTTTATGTATATGTGCGCCAAGGAGGACTTTTCGGGTACGCACAATTTTGCCCGCACATATTCGGAGCATCTTGCCAACGCTGCCAGCTATTCCAAGGCCTTGAACGAAAGGGGGATAAAATGACACTTGCTGACACATATACCATAACGCTCGAAAACATGAACTTTTTCGCCCATATAGGAGTGGGCGAGGATGAAAGGAAATCTGGCGAAGCAATCAGGGTGTGTGCCAAAATCACGGCTGAGGTGCGCCAAGAGGCGTTTGTGGGCGATGATTTTACGGCATCCCCCGACTATTCCGAGGTTTACAGGCGCATAGCGCAGACTGTAAGCCAGCCGGTGAAACTGCTCGAAAGGCTTGCCTGCAAAATAGGTGAGGGCATACTCGGGATGCAGGGCATATCCGGGGTGGAGGTGTCGGTAACGAAAGTGAACCCGCCTGTCGGTGGCGACGGCGTGAACGCCACGGTTACGGTCAGTATGCTAAAAAATATTGGCTGACGCTTTGCCCTTTCGGCGGAAAACACTAATTTTGCATCCGCTTGCCGATATAGCTCAGTTGGTAGAGCGACGCATTCGTAATGCGTAGGTCCTCGGTTCAAGTCCGGGTATCGGCTCTTATCTTAATAAGCCGCATCTTCAAACAGGTGCGGCTTTGTTTTTTGCAATATGCCGGACGCTTTGCGCCGAAAAGGGAGCGAATTTTGCAAATCGCTGAAACACAAGAATTTATTGTATCTGTAGAAACCTTTATAACGTTTTGGTTTTCATTGTGTTGCAGGTGGGTGAAAAAAGGTCTGATGTAGTTTGAATTATGTCTGATATAATTTTTTCTACATAGGA
>CAVCON010000046.1:9643-14223 GCA_963603805.1 Oscillospiraceae bacterium | reverse complement strand
CCTGTAGGAACTCAAGGCACGGTAAAGGGCGTGCTTGCTTCTGATTTGAAAGGCAGCGTAAAGGCGCAGATTATACTCGGGAATACATACCACCTTTATCTTCGTCCGGGAACGGAGATTTTGGAGAAAGCCGGAGGGTTGCACAAGTTCTCTTCCTGGGACGGTCCGATATTGACTGACAGCGGGGGCTTTCAGGTTTTCTCGCTTACGGACATTAGAAAGATAAGTGAAGAAGGCTGTGAATTTCGTTCGAACATAGATGGCAGCAAGCATTTCTTCTCGCCCGAAAAAGTCATGGATGTACAACGGTCGATAGGGGCTGATATAATAATGGCTTTTGATGAATGTGCGCCGGGAGACTCTACATACGAATACGCCCGCAAAAGTTTGAGACTTACGGAAAGATGGCTTGAACGTTGTTTTGAACGTTTTGGTTCAACCCAGCCTTTATATGGATATGAACAGTCTCTTTTCCCGATAGTGCAAGGTTGCACTTATGACGATTTGCGACGTGAGAGCGCACGCAATGTCATGCAATACAATGCCGATGGGTACGCCATAGGAGGGTTGGCAGTGGGAGAACCGACAGACGTGATGTATCATATAATTGACGTTGTAAATGAAATTCTCCCCGAGAACCGTCCGCGATACCTTATGGGCGTGGGAACTCCTGCCAACATTCTCGAAGGAATCGCAAGGGGTGTTGATATGTTTGACTGCGTGATGCCGACGCGCAATGGCAGAAACGCCATGCTTTTTACCTCGCAGGGGATTATGAATGCGAGAAACAAAAAGTGGGAGGACGACTTTTCCCCGATAGACCCTGCCGGGATAAGCGAAGTTGACACAATGTACACCAAGGCGTATCTTCACCATGTTTTTAAGGCAAAGGAACTTGTGGCCATGGAGATTGCCTCTATTCACAATTTGGCTTTCTATCTTTATCTTGTGGGCGAGGCAAGAAAGCATATTCTCACCAACGACTATGAGGATTGGAAAGCGGACACGTTACCTGTAATAATGCGGCGTTTGTGATGAGGTTCGCAAAAAAGTTCAGTAGTTTGCGTGTGAAATGCCACAGGCTTTTTGCGTCGGATGAAAGGCTAAGGGCTGTTCTTGCTGAAAAAAAAGGGCGGAGCGAAGGCAAAGGAAGAAAACCAATTCTTGGCAGGATAGACTGGTACATAATCAAGAAATTCCTTGGTACATACTTTTTCTCAATAGCATTGATTATGGCGATTGCCACAATCTTTGACTTTAACGAGCGAATAGACAAGTTCACATCCTCTCACGCCACATGGAGCGAGATAATATTTGACTATTACCTGAACTTCATACCTTATCTGGCAAACCTTTTCAGTGCATTGTTTGTGTTTATTTCTGTGATATTTTTCACAACCAAGCTTGCGGACAACTCGGAAATAATAGCGATGCGCTCCACGGGAATGGGATTTAACCGCTTGTTGAGGCCTTATATGGTTTCGGCTGGCGTTATAGCGGCTCTATCCTTTGTCCTGGGCTCGTTTGTCATTCCTCACGGCAATGTGGAGCGTCTGAATTTTGACCAACAGTACATCCACAAGCAAAAGGTAACAACTGCGGAGAACGTACAATTGTATGTCGATACAGGTGTTGTAGCGTATATACAGCATTTTGACAATGAGACAAAGACTGGTTTCAACTTTTCTCTTGACAAGTTTAGCGACAAAAAACTTGTTTCCCACCTCACGGCATCTTCCATCCAATACGACACACTGGCGCAGAAACGCTACAAGTGGAAAATACGTGACTATGAGGTGAGGGAACTTCACGGATTGAGGGAGAAAATTTATAACGGAGCAGAGAAAGATTCCATAATAATGATGGAACCGTCAGACTTTATGTATTCGCGCAACCAACAGGAAACCCTCACGTCTCCGGAACTTTATTGGTTCATAGAGAAGCAGAAAATGCGCGGGGCTGCCAACTTGAGTATGTTTGAAGTGGAGTTCCACAAACGTTTCGCGTCCCCGTTTGCGGCGTTCATACTTACGGTTATCGGGGTGTCCCTGTCGTGCCAGAAAAGAAAAGGGGGAATGGGACTTTCTTTGGGTGTGGGTTTGGCTTTGAGCTTTTCCTATATATTGTTTGAGACCGTTTCTTCCACGTTTGCAGTTAAGGACAATTGGCCTCCGCTGCTTTCTGCGTGGATACCTAATATACTATTCTCTTTCATTGCCTTTATTCTATATCGGAGGACACCGAAATAATGAAAAGGCGTGGAGCTACAAAAAAGAATAAGATGATAGATTTTTACGATTTGGATTTAGATGATAAGGTGCTTGACGCACTTGATGCCATGAGGTTTGAGAAATGCACGCCCATTCAGGAAAAGACCATTCCGCCCATACTTGAAGGACGTGATGTTATGGGCATTGCACAGACTGGCACAGGGAAAACTGCGGCTTATCTGCTGCCCATAATAAACCAGTTGTATATTGGGGATCATCCGCGAAATGCCATAAACTGCATCGTCATGTCGCCTACACGCGAACTCGCCCAGCAAATAGATCAGGCCATGGAGGGCTTCTCTTATTTTGTGCCGGTTTCTTCTGTGGCGGTTTATGGCGGAAACGACGGAATACGCTACGAGCAGGAGAGCAAGAGCTTGCGGCTTGGTGCGGACATGATTATAGCCACCCCTGGAAGGTTGCTCGCGCATATACAGCTGGAACATCCTGATTTTTCAAAAGTGAAATTCTTTGTGCTTGACGAGGCGGACAGAATGCTTGATATGGGCTTTTATGACGATATTTTGAGCATAAACAAACTGCTCCCCGAAAACTGCCAGAAGATGATGTTCTCGGCGACAATGCCCGAAAAAATAAGGCATCTTGCCAAAGGTATATTAAAAAACCCGGTGGAGATTAAAATCGCCGTGTCAAAACCAGCGGCATCGATAAAACAAAAGGTCTGCTATTGCGCGGATTCGCAGAAATTGGCAATAATAAAAAACCTTTTCACAAAAAACAAGGAGCTGAGCAGGGTGATAATCTTTTCTTCATCAAAAAAAATGGTAAGACAGCTTACTTTGGAACTTTTGAAGCAAAAGATTAACGTGGCCGAGATGCACTCTGACCTTGAACAGGCCCAGCGTGATGAGACAATGATGAAATTCCGCAACAATCACATATCCGTGCTTGTTGCCACCGACATAATATCCCGAGGCATAGATATAGACGACATAGAGCTTGTGGTGAATTACGATGCTCCTACCGACCCGGAAGATTACATCCACCGCATAGGGCGTACTGCGAGAGCGGGACGCGGAGGGGAGTCCCTTACGCTCGTAAGCTTGCGAGACCGCCAGCGTTTCCGTAATATAGAAAATCTCATAGAAAAGAAAGTGGAGGTTTATCCTTTACCAGAAGGCATGGAAGCCGTGGAGGAGCGTGTGCAGAGAAAAGACGGACAACGAAAAGGTCGTAAAGATGGCAGGAAAAGCCCTTATGGCAAAGGCAGAGGCGGAAAGGGCAGACGTAAAAACGACAAGGGAAAGACAAAGACGCAGAACGGAACCAAAGGAGCTGCTTCGAATTAAGAATGGGATTAAAGGGATGTCGCTACAAGCGGATTGCAGCATCCGGCATAATGCGGTCTGTGCTTGCAATGGTGCGGAGAGGTTAAAAAAGAATATGTAACTTGCGGAATGATTTATTCTTTGTAAATTTGCAAACGATATATAGTGTCTTCATGAAAAGAAACAAGAACATATTCGTCATGGCGGTGTTTTCGCTTTTGCTTTTTGCATCGTGCGGCGAGTTTAACAATATAGTGAAATCTGCGGATTATCTCTACAGGTATGAGGCAGCCAAACAATATTATGCCGACGGCAAGTATTCAAGGGCGGTGGTACTCTTGCAGGATGTCATCTCTGTACTGAAAGGCACGGACAAAGGGGAGGAAAGCTTGTACCTTCTTGGAATGTCGGCGTATAAGGCGAGAGACTACGAGGCTGCTGCCAACTTCCTGAAAAAGTATTACGAGACATACACCAACGGTCTGTACACTCAGGATGCGCGTTTTTACAATGCGATGGCATTGTATAAGAACACTCCCGAACCCAAACTTGACCAAACGGAAACTTACGAGGCTGTAACGGCTTTTCAGAATATGCTGGAGATATATCCCCAATGCATATATGCCAAAGAAGCGCAGGACATGATTTTCAAGTTGCAAGACAAATTGGTGGAAAAGGAATACCTTTCCGCAAAGACGTATTATGACTTGGGCAGCTATTTTGGCAATTGCAATTTTGGCGGGAACAATTATCAGGCGTGCATAATTACAACGGAGAATGCCATGCGCGATTTCCCTTATTCAAAACGCCGCGAGGATTTTGCAATAATGCTGCTCCGTGCCAAATATCTTCTTGCCACCCACAGTGTGGAATCGCGCAAGCGCGAACGCCTTGATGCGGCTGTGGAGGAGTATTATGCCTTTGCAAACGAGTTCCCGGAGTCAAAGTATTTGCCCGAGGCAAAAAACATATTTGACAAGGCCAAGAAAAAGGATGCCTCCGAGGCAGCCAAGCAAGGAAC
>CAVCON010000046.1:0-9633 GCA_963603805.1 Oscillospiraceae bacterium | reverse complement strand
ATTAGAAAAAGCGGAAAATTAAAAGAATACATATAAGTTTTATAATCAGGATATGGACTACAGAAAGACAGATGCGCCTACAAATACTCAAACGCGCAACATCACGGAATTTGCCAAGGGTACGAACAACATATACGAGAGTGTTGTCATCATGTCTCGCCGTGCAAACCAAATATCGGTTGCGATGAAAAACGATTTGCAGAAAAAATTGCAGGAGTTTGCCTCTGCAAACGAAAATCTTGACGAGGTTTTTGAAAACAGGGAGCAGATAGAGATTTCGCGTTATTATGAGCATCTTCCCAAACCGTCTTTGATTTCAGAACAGGAATTTTTGGATGACCGTCTGTATTTCCGCAACCCGACAACGGGCGAAGAGGGTATAGTATAAGGAGCTATTCCAAAAGAAAATGATACAGAGAAAACAGACATTGTTTCTCATTGTCGCAATCGTCCTGCTTCTTGTTTCTGCCTTCGAAGTTTCTGCTTCTTTCAAAACAGCGGAAAACCTGACGCTTGCAACATTGTCGAATTTTTCGTTGAGCGACGGAAAGTCCTCAAATGCCCTGTATTCTGTAATGGGCATCATGCTCCTTGGTTCTGCAGCGTTGAATGCTGTTGCGGTGTTTTTGTTCCGTAACCGCAAAATGCAGATGAAGATGTGCTGGTGGGTTATTTTTGTGCTGTTGATATACTATATAGCAAGGATGAGCTGTATAGTGGGAATAGCCAAGAGCCTTAAGCTTACACCGCAGTTCGATTTTTACGAGGCTTTCCCTTTGATAGCTATTTTCTTTGTGGTTCTTGCCTATAAGGGAATACGTCATGACGATAAATTGGTGAGAGACTCTTACAGGATACGCTAACCGTAAATTAATTTGGATATGTCTCTAAACAAGGTAATGCTTATCGGCAATGTGGGCAGAGAACCCGAAATAAGATATGTTGACAGCAATATGGCTGTGGCAAGACTGTCGCTTGCAACGTCAGAAAGGGCATATACATTAAAAAACGGGACGCAGGTACCGGAACGTACCGAATGGCATAGGGTTGTGGCGTGGCGCGAAACGGCACAGTTTATAGAGAAATATGTGCATACAGGCGACAAGTTGTTCGTTGAAGGACAGCTGCGTACAAATAACTATACTGACAAGAACGGCATTCAACGCAGCATAACAGAGGTTCTTGCCGAGAAAGTGGAGCGTTTGGCTGGGAAAGCGAATGCTTTGCCAAATGCGTCCAATTCCCCAGAGGGAGTTTCAGAGAAGTAAAGGGACGCACACACAATTAAGTGAAGGGCAAAAATAATGCTCCGCAGATTGTGCGAAAAACATATACTGAAACTGTAAAAACTACATCGGACATAGAAAAAATTACATCAGACGTAGGAAAAACTATGTCTGATGTAGTTTTGCTTTTCGCAAATGCCTGAGTGGCAAAAACTTACAAAGCACTTTTTGTAATGATTAATTCTTTGTTAATCAGAGCAATATGAAAAAGTGGCGTAATGCCGTATAAAGGTTAAGAGGTCCGGCTTGCCTTAGAGGAATAAGCCAAATTCTTCACTTTTGTTCTTCAAGCGAACGATATGCGAGAAAATCACCTACAATAAAATTGCTTCCGCCTATATAGATAATGTCATTGTGGGAGCAGTCTTTCAGTGCAGCTTTGTATGCTTCTGCTACATTGGGATAGTGATTGCCGTTTAATCCGTGCTTGGCTGCCATGGAATGCAGTGCTACTTCGTTCATCGCCCGCTTTACCGATGCCTTTGTAAAGTGATATTCGGCTTCTTTCGGCATAAGCCCGAGGGCGGTGTCTATGTCCTTGTCGGAAACCATTCCTATGACGATGCGGATTTTTCCGGCTTTCATGCCTTTTAGTTGCTGCATATTATATGCCAAACCGCCGGGGTTGTGTCCTGTGTCGAGAATGACCAAAGGCTTTTCGGAAAAAACTTCCCAGCGTCCGTGCAAGCCGGTAAGTTCCCCCACGTGTTCAAAACCGTCGCGTATGGCTTCGTCTGTAATGTTGAAGCCCTTTTTTCGGAGTTCTTTAACTGTGCACAGAATAGTGTTTGCGTTTTTCTGCTGATAGTCTCCGCCCAATTCGTAATGGAGTGGCTGTGCAAACATATTTGTGTCGAGCATTATTCCATTTGCACAATGGGTAAAGGATTTTACAACAGGTTTGTCCTCCGCGAACACAATGGGTGCGCCTACAGCTTTTGCCGTTTTTTCAAAAACGTCTTTTGTCTCTTCAACAGTCTCGCCAATCACGGCGGTGATGCCAGGCTTGATTATCCCGGCTTTCTCTTTTGCGATTTGCGCCAGAGTGCTGCCCAAGAATTGTGTGTGGTCAAAACTGATGTTTGTGATAACCGAAACTTCGGGCTTTATTATGTTTGTGCAGTCGAGTCTTCCGCCCAGCCCCACTTCAACAACCGCCACATCGACTTTCTGCTTGGCGAAATATTCAAAGGCGAGCGCGGTTGTCAGTTCGAAAAACGACGGGTGCAAAGGTTCAAAGAAAAAGCGTTCCTTTTCGACAAAATCAATGACTTCCTGCTTGGAAATCATTTTGCCGTCAACCCTTATCCTTTCCCTGAAATCAACAAGGTGTGGCGATGTATATAGCCCGGTTTTGTATCCGGCTGATTGCAGTATGGCGGCGATGGTATGCGCACACGAACCTTTGCCGTTTGTCCCTGCAATGTGTATGGTTTTGTACTTTGTGTGCGGATTACCGAAATGGTTGTCTAATGTTTTTGTGTTTTGAAGCCCCTCCTTATACGCTCCCGCACCAATGTTTTGAAACAATGGTGCGGAAGTGAAAAGGTAGTTTACCGTTTCTTCGTAATTCATGTCTTTAGCTCTGCAATCAGTCGAACAAAGCCCGGAACTTTTGGAAAATGGTTTCCTTTATGTCTTTGTTCGGCTTTACGTTCTCGCTCTCCTTTAAGGTCTCGAGAGCCTTTCTCTCCTCTTTCGTCAAATTTTCCGGGATGTAAACGCTGACGTTTACGATCAAATCCCCAATTCCGCTTCCATATCCTTTTACGGCGGGGAGTCCTTTTCCGCGCAAGCGCAGAACTTTTCCAGGTTGCGTGCCTGGTTTTATTGTTATTTTTGACATACCGTCGATTGTCGGTATGTCAACAGTGTCGCCAAGGGCTGCCTGAGGTACGGTAAGGAGCAGATTGTAAACAAGGTCGTTTTCATCCCTGACGAAAGTAGGATGAGGGGCTTCTTCAATCACAACTTGCAGGTCGCCGTTCATTCCGCCATGCCGTCCCGCATTTCCTTTTCCCGGAACGTTGACTATCATTCCTTCTGAAACGCCGGCGGGAATGTTTACTTCCACAACCTCGTCGGCAAGCACAACACCTTCGCCGTTGCAGTGCCGGCATTTGTTCTTTATCACCCTGCTTTCCCCATGACAGGTGGGGCATACGGTTTGGGTTTCCATAATGCCGAGAAAAGTGCGCTGTTGGTGTACAACGTGTCCTCTTCCATGGCAGGTCGGGCAAGTTTCTGCGGCAGATCCTTTCTCGGCACCGGTTCCGCCGCATTCGCTGCATTTTACGTATTTCTTTACCTTGAACTTTTTGGTAACACCTTTGGCAATGTCTTCAAGAGTGAGTTTTACGCGCAAGCGCAGGTTGCCTCCCGCAGGACGGCTGGCGGATGCCCCTCCGGCATTCCCGAAGCCCCCGAAACCGCCTCCAAAGGGATTGTGTCCGTTGAACAAGTCTCCGAACATGCTGAATATGTCGTCCATACCCATGCCGCCTCCTCCGAAGCCCCCGAAACCTTCGCCGTTAACCCCGGCGACACCAAACTGGTCGTAGCGCGAACGCCTGTCTGGGTCGCGCAACACGTCATAGGCTTCAGCGGCTTGCTTGAACTTCTCTTCCGCTTCCTTGTCGCCAGGATTTCGGTCGGGGTGATAGCGTATGGCCATTTTTTTGTATGCAGCCTTTATCTCGTCAGCCGTGGCCGAGCGTTCCACCCCCAATATCTTGTAATAGTCTTTTTCTGTATCTGCCATGATTTACGTTTTACTTGCGGCGTATGTAGTGCTTTTATTGCCCAACGGCCACTTTGGCGTGGCGTATCACTTTGTCGTTAAGTTTGTATCCCTTTTGCACGCAATCGATAACCTTTCCTTTTGCATCGTCGCTTGGGGCGGGAATCATTGCTACCGCTTCGTGGAAATCGGTGTCGAAGTCCGCCTCGTTTGTCTCTATGGCTTTCAGTCCGTTTGTTTCAAGAACTTTCATGAACTTTTGATATATAAGTTCAACTCCTTTTTTCAGAGCCTCTTGGTCCTCGGATTTTTCCATGTTTTGCAAAGCCCTTTCAAAGTCGTCGATGACGGGAAGCAACGAGGATATGACATTTTCTCCGCCGTTCAGAATAAGTTCGCTTTTTTCTTTCAGCACACGTTTGCGATAATTGTCAAACTCAGCGGCTTGGCGCAGGTATTTGTCTTTCAACTCGGCTATTTGCGCCTCATATTCCGCCTCTTTGTTTTCGTTTGCACATTCTTGCGCCTCATTCTTCTCAACGGTTTCGTCAGTTTGAACTTCAGTGCAGTTACAACCGTTAGTTTCCGGCTTTTCTTCTTTATTGTTTTTCTTATTACTCATTTCTGTAATTGTTTTTATGGATGTTTGCAAAAAGCGTACCAATCATTTTGCTTGTTTCATGTTTTCTGCATCGAACTGAAGTGGCAGCAGAGATTTGGCATCTTTTATTATGTAAACCTTTTCCGTTCCGGCTAACAACAGCTCGATTGGTTGGTTTTGCCTGTTTGCGGTTTCGAGTATTGCCTGCCGGCACGCCCCGCATGGAGATACGGGTTGTTCGGTGAACTCCCCACCGTTTTTTTTTGCAATAGCCATGCGTTTTATGTATTCGTGCGGATTGTTGCCCTTTGCATAGTAAAGCAGACTGCGTTCTGCACACATTCCTGACGGGTAAGCCGCGTTTTCCTGGTTGTTTGCCTTGAGAATAACTCCGTTTCCGAATTCGAGTGCGGCCCCGACAGAAAAATTGGAATAAGGGGAATAACTGTCTGCACAAGCATCTTTTGCAGCTTCCACAAGTTTTATTTGGTCGTTTCCAAGTTCGGCGTACGACAGCGCGATTACTTCAATGTTTATATCAAAAGTTTCCATTTTTGGCAGGTTGTTTCTGTACTGCAAAATTAATACTAATTGCCAAGATGTTTTGTTGTGAGAAATATATATTGCATGAGTTCGTGGTGAAAGCCCCCTGAAAACCGGGAAGGAATTGCGCAATTGTATGCTGTAACAAATGCCTTTGAAACACCTTTTCCCAAACACCGCAAAAACTACATGGGACATAGGAAAAACTATGTCCCATGTAGAAAAAATTATGTCTGATGTAATTCAAACTACATCAGACCTTTTTTCGCCCATTACAAACACCTGAAAAACAGTTTCTTATAGCGAGTGTTTGTTATTCGGTCATTGTCTTGTAAACCAACGTTTTACGCAAATCGGGATGTTCTTGGAGTTTGTTTGGCCACAAGCCGAAAGCGGGGCTTGTGGCTTGTATTTTCACCGCCGTGCGCTTTGCTGTAATGCTGATATTGCATACATTTGCCTTAGTAATTACAAAACAGACAAAATGAAAGAGGAATTTATGCGCCGCGCCATCGCGCTGTCGGCGGAAAGCGTGAAAAACGGCGGAGGCCCGTTTGGGGCGGTTATTGTTAGGAACGGTGAGATTGTTTCCGAAGCCTCGAACAGCGTAACAACAGACAACGACCCCACGGCACACGCCGAGGTGAACGCCATTCGCAGGGCTGCGGCAAAACTCAGCACTTTCAATCTTGACGGATGCGAGATATACACTTCGTGCGAGCCATGTCCCATGTGTCTCGGGGCGATATATTGGGCACACATCTCACACATTTACTACTGCAACACGCGCAAGGATGCCGCAGAGATTGGTTTTGACGATGACTTTATTTACCGCGAGTTCAACGTGGGACTTGACGGACGCAGCATACCAATCGAGCGGATTTTGCCGGGAGAGGGCGATTTTGTGTTCAGGGAGTGGAAAGACTCCGAGGACGTGAAAAGGTATTGACTACGGCAGGAGATTGCCGGCTTATTATATTTTATTCAACAGCAAAGACAAAAGCAAAATGGTATTTGAGAAAGGCGAAAAATATTCGTTTACAGTAAGGGACTTTAAGGACAAATGGTTTTACATAGTTGACGGCGACAGGGACGAATGGCGCGTAAAGGCGTTTGAGTTCCAATGCAAGAAAGCCTGTCCCGAGAACATTACGTGTATATGCAAGGACGTGGACAATAGTGGGCGTCCGATGCTGATGCAGGACATTTCCATGCTTCTGCCGCAGATTTACAAGATTGGCGAAACCTACGAGTTCAAAATAAAAAGGGATCTGACAGATTACGGATACTACGAGGTGGTTGACACCAACGGATTTATTTTGCGCCTCACGTCGTGGGGAAACGCCAGGCTTTACGTAAACCAGGTTGTGAACGCAACGGTCAAGAGCATAAACATTGTGAGAGTGGAACTTTCGCTCGTGGAGAAAAAGGACGGCGAGGGCATACCTTTTTATTCCCCGGAAAAGGTTTTCGAGTTTGACGGCTGCGCAAAAGTGAGCCACACGCGGCTTCGGCTGCTTTTTGACCGTCTTCCGATATTCGCCGAAGCACGCCGCCAGTATGGGGAGGGAAACTCGCTGTGGCTTCTCACCGCCGTGGAGGCTGTGGAGGGAAACCTTGCCGCGTGGCTCTCGTCGAAATTCAAGGGAAAGGAGGAGCTACTAAAGACATTCCATTCGGTCTGCACCAACCTGCTCGAAAACTCCGACTATCTCGCGAATTGCAGCGAGCAGGAGTGCGTGGAATACCAAGGCAAGCTTTCCACTGCAATCACACACGCAAAAGACTACATCAACGCCCTTGAATACATAAACAGGGGGAATTACTCCGACTACATAAAGGACATTCTCGACCGCCTTGACAAATCGGGCTACCTTTACAACGCCGAGGAGAAGATGCGCACAATCATGTCGCTGTTCACCTTGCGCAAGGACTCCGTGAGGGTTTACATACAGGACATTTTCGACATAATACGCGAACGGCACGCAAACGAGCATTTCATGTCGCTTTTCCGCAACGCCTTCATCGAAATGCTCGACATCTACATAGGGAACGAGAAAAAGCAGGTTGACCGCCTGACGTCGCTCGAGGACAGCGGCAGCCGCCAGCGCGTAAAGGAAATGGTGGAGGCCACGGCAATACAACTTCTGCTCGTAAAGCCGGTGAACGCCGAGCGTCCCGACATAAACATTCTGCGATCTATGCTCTACCGCTACGCCTCGTCGCTTGCCGACAACGGAGCGTTTCCCGGCTGGCTGCTCAACAAGGCGTTCGGCGTTGTGTGCGCCGTGCCGTCGGACGATTACGGCTTCGGCTGGAAAGACCTCGGCAATGTGTATGACCTTTGCACCGGGTTGGCACTGGCATCAAATTCTGACCGCATGGGAGGTATGCAGACTTTCGACGGCGACAAGGCAGCCGTTGTGGTGGGCAACAGTTCCATAAGCGTGATGCCGACCACCCACGGTGAGTTGAAGCACGCCCTGCACAGCTCAATGTTCGCGCCCGACAAGATACAGGTGATGCTAAATGAGAAAGTGGGCGAAAAAGTCAGTGCCGCGACAACCAACATCGACAGTTACCGCCGTTTGTGGAGCGAGGTGGAGAAAAGCCTGTTCGCCTCAAAACCGGCAAACAGCGCACGCGGACGGAAGAAAATCACGCCCGACGTGGGCACGGAGGTTCTGATACGCATCACGGGCGTTGTGCCGGCGGAGAAGTGCATGATGAGATGCCGTATAGAGGACGACGTTTATGCCGGCGAGGGCGTAATGGCCACCGGCGACATTGTGCGCTACCCAATGCACGCCCGAATGGAAAGCTATACCGACAAGGAGAGCGGGAAGCCCTACCTGCTGAAGGCGGTGGTCAAGAGCATCGACAATCACGGCAGGATAACGTTCGGAATGCTCGACCTTATGAAAAACTTCATAAGCGAGTCGGTTGAGGAAGGGGACGAAATTCTTGCCCAGATAACAAAGGAAACCCAGTACTTCTATATATGCACAACCGAATGGGGATATGCGGTGAACTTCTCCAGGCATGGTGCGGACGACACGCTGAAGAACTTCGACTTTGTGAACCTTGTCGTAAAGGACGTGAAGTCGGACGGAAGGATAGACGCGGAGTTCGAGTCGCGGAGCGACAGGCGTTTCACATGGGATGAGGCGTTTGACAGGCTCATTGAGGAGTATGCCGACGGAATGGTTTACGAAAGCGTTCCCGAAACCGACGGCGATGACGAGGAACTCACCAAATCAGCCGGCTCGCTTATCGGAACGGAGGCGATGCAGGAGATAATACAGATTATCGACCGCAAGGGGGCTTTGCAGAAAGGAAACCTTGTGAGGCAGTACAACTACTCGGCCCTTGCACGCATTCTTTCGCTCGCCGCCGGCGACAACGGCGCGGCGGCATACTACGAGAACCGTTGCAGCATGATAAAGTCGATGCAGTATTTCGAGAAGAATGACAAGTTTGACGACCTGCGCCTGAAGGAGATTACCGAAAAGAGCAAGGGCTTCGTTGCAGAATATCCCGACGTTGGGGTTAGCCTCACGCAGCTTGGGATACTGAACTGCCTCGACAAGCCCGGCGATGAGGACCTGCTGTGGAGGGAGGCGAGCGTTGCGGTTGAGAGCAAGAACCAGAAGCTCGCACGGCTTGTGCTGAGCTACAACATACTCAACAACCTAAAGGTTTATGAACCGAAGCGCGACCTGCGCGAGAAGATTTACCAGCTCATGGACCTTAACATAAAGATGCCCGAAAAGCGCAAGGTTGCCTCCGAAAACGAATATACAGAACTGAAGTCGTCGATGTTCTACTCCGCCGCAAGGAACACCCATATGCTCCCGAACGAGCGGCTGCAAATGTCGGAGATACTTTCGGTGGTGTGCGGCTTCCTCAACGGCAAGGGCGGCAAGCTCTACATAGGGGTCAACGACATGGGCTACGCCATCGGGCTGCACTATGATTTTGTGTATCTCAACGGAATGCACGAGGAATATGACCTCGGGAAAATAAAGGACACATACGATTCCAAGTTCAGGGGCAATGTGCACAAACGCCTTGGGGTGATTGCCAACGAGAATGTCTCCGCCGCTTTCGAGAATATAGACGGCAAAATTGTTTATGTGGTTGACATAAAGCCCTGCGCAGACATCGTGAAACTTGACGAAAAGACGGTTTTCACGCGGCAGGGCACTTCGACATGGCCCGTGCCTTCGGCAGAACTTTCAAGGTTTGCGGAACAACGCCGCAGGGAAGGCAGAAAATAACCTCCCCCTGCGGAAAAAACGTGCAAGGATGCCGTTTTTCGTAAGACATTGAAAGACAGAAAGATAATGTAATTTAGAATAATCTCACAAGCATCTGTTTTCCAACAGGTTGCAGAGTGCAGAAATTATGTCTGATGTAGTTTGAATTATATCAGACATAATTTTTTCTACATAGGACATAGT
>CAVCON010000045.1:0-14438 GCA_963603805.1 Oscillospiraceae bacterium | reverse complement strand
ATCTATAGAAGCAAGATATATCTGTGTGGTCGTAACAGAGTCATGCCCTAACGCGTCTGATATTACGTTAATCGGCACATTTTTCGTCTTGGCTATAGTAGCCCAAGCATGACGACTAACGTAGGTTGTAAGCGCTATGGGCAACTTCACCTTTTTCGCTATGATTTTAAGTGATTTGTTTACGCGGTGCAACACCGTTTCATATTGCTTACGTTCATTGCTTCCCGGATGTGTTATAACTGGAAGCAGATATGGTGATTTTTTATTTGAGTGCCGACTAACTATTTCCTCTATTTGCTTGATTACCTTTATATGCAGCAATTGACCGGTTTTATGGCGGCGATAAGACAGTACACCGTTTTGAATGTCGGTCTTCTTGAGGAACGCCGCATCAATGAACGACATTCCCCTGCAAAGGAACAGAAAAAGAAACAGATCCCTGGCTAATTCAAGATTGGGCTTGGGCGACAGATCAAGATTCCTAATGCGCTTAATGTCATTTATTGAAATGGCCCGTTTTAGTGTTTTTTCTATACCAGTAAACACCGTTCGAAAAGGTCTGCGATCTACAATCCGTTTCTGTTCCACGGCACGATTGTAAACAGCACGGAGTATGCGCATATAAAAGGATATGGAATTAGGAGTTACCCCTGTTGAGACTAGATATGCTTGGTAATCCTCCATGACAATGTGGTCTATTGAACTTATGAGAATGTCTTTGCCGCCTCGGAATCGCTTGAAATTACTTAGTGCCGCATTATAATTTTTGGCTGTACCTATGTGGTTTAACTGCCGGATGCGCACAATGACACTTTCCATAAATTTGAAAAAAGTGTTCTCACATCTGACACGCCTAAACTCCGTTATCACATCATCTGATGAGTAGTTGTTGCACTGACTGTCGAAACATTCTATAATCCTGTACAAATGTTCCATGTCTGAATGCAACTTTTGTGTTATCGACAGGATTATTTTCATACGGTTATTATCGGGAACAGATATAAGCCCGGAGCGTTCTTTGTCCCATTCGTATGGAAACACTTTGTAGCCACTGGCTATCTGCCTGACAAAACGCCGGCATATAACCAAATATGCAAGACTGCCCGGACGCCCTGCCACCGTTGAAGGACGGAATTTTACTTTTACCGTTGTCATACTTTTATGTTTATTATTGCTGTTTGATAAAACTCAAATATTAACTTAACAATAAACATAAAAAAACTTGACCGAAACGCTCTTTTCATAAAGCGAATTTTTGCAGCTCCAAGCTTCATGCTGCAAATCGGAAGAAAAATGCGACAGGTGCGACACCTGCGAAAGATTTATTGTAGTTCGTGCGCCCTACTACCCCACCGTTCCTTCCAGCGACACGGAAAGCAACTTGCGTGCCTCGACGGCAAACTCCATGGGCAGCTTGTCGAGCACATTCTTGGCGTAACCGTTCACAATCAGGCCCGCCGCCGTTTCGGGGTCAATGCCGCGCGAGGCGCAATAGAACATCTGCTCCTCTGAAATCTTGGATGTGGTTGCCTCGTGTTCCACAACGGCAGTGTTGTTGTTGACATCAATATATGGGAACGTGTGTGCGCCGCACGTGGGCGACAGCAAAAGCGAGTCGCACGAACTGTAGTTGCGCGCCTTGTCGGCATTCCTGCCCACTTTCACGAGACCGCGATATGAGTTCTGGCTCTTGCCCGCCGAAATGCCCTTGCTTATAATGGTGCTGCGCGTGTTTTTGCCAAGGTGGACCATTTTCGTACCGGTGTCCGCCTCTTGGTGGTTGTTTGTAACCGCCACGCTGTAAAACTCCGCCTGCGAATTGTCGCCCTTCAAAATGCACGAGGGATATTTCCACGTTATTGCCGAGCCAGTCTCAACTTGCGTCCACGACAGTTTGCTGTTCCTGCCGCGCAAGGCTCCGCGCTTTGTTACGAGGTTGTAAACTCCGCCCTTGCCCTCGGCGTTGCCGGGATACCAGTTTTGCACCGTGGAGTATTTCACCTCCGCGTCATCGTTTACGATAATCTCCACTATTGCGGCGTGAAGCTGGTTCTCGTCGCGCATGGGCGCGGTGCAGCCCTCGAGATAGGAAACATAGCCCGCATCGTCGCACACTATCAGCGTGCGCTCGAACTGCCCCGTGTTGCGAGCGTTGATGCGGAAATATGACGACAGCTCCATAGGGCAGCGCACGCCTTTGGGGATGTAAACAAACGAGCCGTCGGAAAACACTGCACTGTTGAGCGCGGCATAGAAGTTGTCGCGGTAAGGCACCACGCTGCCGAGATACTGCCTCACAAGGTCGGGATGTTTTTTCACCGCCTCGCCTATGGAACAGAATATCACGCCGAGTTCGCGCAGTTTGTCCTGGAATGTGGTCTTTACCGAAACGGAGTCCATTATTGCATCCACCGCCACGCCGCCGAGCGCGAGACGTTCCTCAAGCGGTATTCCCAATTTGTCGAACGTCTTGACAAGTTCGGGGTCAAGTTCCTTTTTCTGGTCGTGCGTCTTGGGCTGTGCGTAATACGATATTGCCTGATAGTCAATCTGCGGCAGATTCACGTGTCCCCATGTGGGCTGCTTCAAAGTCTGCCAGTATCGCAGGGCTTTCAATCGGAACTCGAGAAGCCACTCGGGTTCTCCCTTGCGCATGGATATGGTGCGCACCACGTTTTCGTCAAGCCCGGTGGGGATTACGTCTGTCGAAATTTCCGTGGTGAAGCCGTATTCGTATTTCTTGTCAGCCACGCTGCGCACAAAGGCGTTTTTGCCCTCGTTTGCAGTGGGTGTTGCAGATTGGTTTTCAGTTTTTTTCATCGTCAAAATGTTACAATGACGGCACACAGGGAGAAGCGCATTCTCCCCGCGTGCCTTATTATTGTATGCTGTCGCTGCTTGCGCTAACGGAGTCCTCTGCTGCCGCGTTGTCTTGCTGGTGGCTTTCGCTGTATGCCTTGAATATATTGCCAAGGCTGTCTTTCACAGGTTCGTAGAGGAATGACTCTTCTGCCTTGTCCTGTCCCACAATCCCGAGAAAGCTCATAACGTTGAACACGCAGCTCATGAGTATGAGGTATTTCACTACGCTCACGACAGCCCCGAGAATGCTGTTGGGCAGACCTATCTTCATTCCCTTCAACGCCTTTGTGAGCAGGTTTGCCACAAGACCGAGGAGAATGGGGACAACTATCCACAGCACGAGAAACGCCAGGATGTTGGCAACTGTGGGGGACGCGCCGATGCGCGGCGACAGAAATCCGCCAAAGCTCGAATAAAGCCCCGCCGCCACAAAGAGACCCACGACAAAGCCCACCATCGAGATAATCTCCTTCAGGAAGCCCTGCCGCCAGCCCTTGTAGATTGCCCATATAAAGAGCAGCAGTATAACAAAGTCTATGAATGGCATATCCGCTACTATTATCAGAGAGTTGCCTTAACCTCCACCTGCTTGAATGTCTCGATTATGTCGCCCTCTTTGAGGTCGTTGCAGTTGGCAAGGCTAATGCCGCACTCGAAGTTCGCGCCAACCTCCTTGACATCATCCTTGAAGCGTTTGAGGGCTGCGATGTTCGCGGTCTGTATTACGATACCGTCGCGTATGAGGCGTGCCTTGTCGCTGCGGGAAACCTTTCCCTCGCTGACAAATGCGCCGGCAACGAAGCCAACCTTGCTGATGTGGAACACTTGACGCACCTCTACTGTGGCGGTAACCTCTTCCTTGACTACAGGTTCGAGCATACCCTCCATTGCGAGCTTCACCTCGCCTATGGCATCGTAGATGATGGAATACATACGTATTTCCACGCCCTGCTGGTCTGCCTGTTTCTTGGCAAGCGCACTCGGGCGGACTTGGAAGCCGATGATGATGGCCTGAGACGCTGCGGCAAGGGAAACGTCGTTTTCGGAAATCTGTCCTACGCTCTTCAGAATTACGTTGACCTTTATCTTTTCGGTTGAAAGCTTTTCAAGAGAGTCGCTCAAAGCCTCCACCGAGCCGTCAACATCACCCTTGACCACAATGTTGAGTTCCTTAGTACCGCCGCGTGCAATCCTGCGGCCGATTTCGTCAAGCGAGAGTATGGAATGCGCCCTCTGTGCCTGTTCGCGCTGCAACTGCTCGCGTTTCGTGGCAATCTCACGCGCTTCCTGCTCGGTTTCCATCACGTGGAAAGCGTCGCCAGCCTGGGGCGCACCGTTAAGTCCGAGAACTGTAGCGGCACCCGAAGGACCTACTTTCTCGATGCGCTGGTCGCGCTCGTTGAAAAGGGCCTTGACACGCCCGTAGTTTGTCCCGGCAAGCATCACATCGCCAATTTTGAGCGTTCCGTTGCTCACAAGCACAGTGGCAACATAGCCGCGCCCACGGTCGAGCGAAGATTCTATTATTGTACCCATGGCCTTGCGGTTGGGATTTGCCTTCAAATCGAGCATATCGGCCTCAAGAAGCACTTTGTCGAGAAGTTCCTTCACTCCAAGCCCCTGTTTTGCCGAAATGTCCTGGCTTTGGTACTTGCCGCCCCACTCCTCCACGAGGTAGTTCATGTTGGCAAGCCCTTCCTTTATTTTGTCGGGGTTTGCCCCCGGTTTGTCTATCTTGTTTATTGCAAACACCATTGGAACGTTTGCCGCCATTGCGTGGCTGATTGCCTCCTTAGTCTGCGGCATTATGCCGTCATCGGCTGCAATTATTATTATGGCGACATCGGTAACCTGTGCGCCGCGTGCACGCATTGCGGTGAACGCCTCGTGTCCCGGAGTGTCAAGGAACGTGATGTGCCTTCCATTCTCCAGTGTTACGTTATACGCGCCGATGTGCTGGGTTATGCCTCCGGCCTCGCCCGCAATTACGTTCGACTTGCGTATGTAGTCAAGCAGCGATGTCTTGCCGTGGTCAACGTGTCCCATGACGGTAACAATCGGCGCACGCGGCTCGAGATCTTCCTCGTTGTCCGCTTCCTCAGCCACAGCCTCGGTAACATCGGCACTCACATATTCGGTCTTGAACCCGAACTCCTCCGCCACAAGGTCGATAGTCTCGGCGTCGAGACGCTGGTTGATGCTCACCATTATGCCTATGCTCATGCAGGTGGCGATAATTTGCGTTACAGGCACGTTCATCATTGCCGCCAGTTCGTTTGCGGTAACAAATTCGGTGAGTTTGAGTGTCTTGCTCTCCTTTGCCTCCTGCGAAGCTGCCAATTCGGCTATCTCGCGGGCGTTCTCACGCTTTTCGCGGCGGTATTTAGCTCCCTTGCTGCCACGGCTCTTGTTGGTGAGACGTGCAAGGGTTTCGCGAACCTGCTTTGCAACATCCTCGTCCGAAACGTCGGGCTTCAGTGGCTGCACCTTGTGAACCTTGCCTTTCTGACGGCGCGGGTCGTTGTTCCTGTTATTATTATTGTTGTTGCGGTTACGGTTGTCGTTGCCGCCGTTGTTGCCGCCGCCATTGCTATTATTGTTGCGGTTGCCGCCAATCTGCTGTCCCACGGCATTAACGTCAACGCGCTCCTGCCCTATGCGGTTGCGCTTGTGCCGCTGTCCGCCTTGGGCGTTTTTCTCCTCGCGCTCGCGCTTCTTCTCCTCCTTTGTCTTTTTCTTGGGACGGGTGTTGGGGTTTATGGTCGAGAGGTCTATCGTTCCGAGTACCTTCGGCTTTGCAAGCTCCACGGTTGAGTGCAAATGGAAAATGCCGTCATCCTCAACCTTGCCTATTGCGTCGGTCTTCTTTTGGATTTCCTTTTGCTTCTGATCCGCGTTGTCCTTTTTCGTCTCCGCGCTTGCCGCAGGTTTTGCCTCTTTCGCCGGCTCGGCTTTCTCCACAGGCGCGGCGGGTTTCTCCACTGGTTTGGGCTGTTCAACCTTTACCTCCGGCTTCTTTGCCTGTTCCTGCTTCGGGGCGGCATCCTCTTTCTTAACCTCCGCCTTTACAGGCTGGGGCTTCGCTTCCGCCTTGGGAGCGGATGCCACCGGCTGCTTTGGAGCTTCAGCCTCGGGCTTTGGCGTCTCCTTTGCCTGAGGTTTCGGCGCGGGATTGTCAAGGTTGATTTTGCCTACGGTTTTAAGTCCGGGACGCATTTCCTTGGGAATTTCCGTCTTTATCACCTGCGGTTTCGGCGCAGCGGCCTTCTTCTCCTTGGCGTTCTTCACCTTTGTGCTCTGAAGCAGCTTGTCCGCCTCTTTCCGCAAGTCCTTGTCCGCCCCGAATTTCTTTTTCAGCATATCATACTGCTCATCGCTGATTTTCTCGTTCGGGGTGGCGTTTACCTCGAAGCCTTTTTCGCGCAGGAAATCGACTATCGTGTCGATACCCACGTTGAGTTCTCTTATAACCTTATTTAGTCTTATATTCATAAACTGCTTATTCGTCCTCAAATTCTGCTTTCAATATACGCAACACATCGTCAACCGTGGATTCCTCCAAATCGGCCTTTTCAATGAGCATTTCACGCGGGGCGTTGAGCACAGCCTTTGCCGTGTCGAGCCCGATAGACTTTATGGCATCGATAACCCACTGGTCTATCACGTCTGAGAACTCGTCAAGATAAACATCCTCTTCGGGCGTTGTGCTAACCTCGCGGTAAACGTCGATTGTATATCCCGTGAGCATGGACGCCAGCTTTATGTTCATGCCGCTGCGCCCTATTGCGAGCGAGACCTCCTCTGGCTTCAGGAACACCTCTGCCTTATGCTCCTCCTCGTTCAATTTGATGTTTGAGATTTTTGCCGGGGCGAGCGCACGCTGCACGAACAGCTGCTCGTTTGGCGTATAGTTTATCACGTCGATGTTCTCTCCGCGAAGCTCCCTCACAACTCCGTGTATGCGGCTTCCCCTCACGCCTACGCAAGCTCCCACGGGGTCTATTCTCTCGTCATAGCTCTCAACGGCTATCTTTGCCCTTTCGCCGGGTATGCGCGCGGCTTTCTTTATGGTGATGAGACCGTCGGCTATTTCTGGAACCTCGCCCTCAAGCAGACGTATGAGGAACTCCGGTGCAGTGCGGCTAAGGTAAATCTTGGGATTGTTGTTGGGGTTCTCCACGCGGTTCACAACAGCCCTCACCGTCTCGCCCTTGCGGAAGAAGTCGCGGGGTATCTGCTCGCCCTTGGGCAGGAACATCTCGTTGCCCTCGTCGTCAACAACAAGCATCTCGTTTTTCCACACCTGGTAAACCTCGCCGCTCACAATCTCGCCCACGCGGTCCTTGTATTTGTTGTAAAGGGAGTCGTGTTCAAGCTCAAGCACCTTGCTCGCCAAAGTCTGGCGCAGCGTGAGGATGGCGCGGCGGCCGAACTTGGCGAAGTTTATCGGCTCGCTTACCTCTTCGCCCACCTCATAGTCAGCGTCAATCTTGTGGGCGTCGCTCAGCGAAATCTCCTTGTTGGGGTCAGCAACGTCATCGTCGCCCACAACTATGCGGTTGCGGTATATTTCAAGGTCGCCCTTGTCGGGGTTCACAATAACGTCAAAATTCTCGTCGCTTCCGAACATCTTTGCCAACACGCTGCGGAAGCTCTCCTCGAGAACCCCCACAAGGGTGGTGCGGCCGATTTTCTTGTTGTCCTGAAAATCGGAAAAGATGTCAATCATGCTTTCTGTTACGTCTTTCTTGCGTGGCATTTTATATTCTGTTTTTTATTGTCAATAGGGTAAAAGGCTTGCGCCCCATATTAAAGCCGCCGTCCGCTGCGCGTTGCACGGCAGTGCGTCATTTGAAGTCGATCACAGCCTGGCAGGTGTCGATTTCCGAAAAGGCGAGAGTTTTGTCCTCGTCCACCATCTTGGCGCGCTTCGCGCCTTCGGGCTTGAACTTCACCTTCGTTGTGACGGTTATGCCGTTATCGTCAACAGCCTTCAACACGCCTTTGAGCTTCTCGCGGCTTGTGGTGTGAACCTCCACGGCATCGCCCACATGGTTCTCATACTGGCGGTGAACCTTGAACGGCTGGCCGATTCCCGCGCTGCCCACTTCGAGTTCGTAGTCCTCGTCGTTGCGGTCGAGCTTCCCCTCAATAAAGCGGCTAAGCTCCACGCAGTCGTCAATCCACACGCCGTCCTTGTGGTCAATCTCCACCACAATGCTGTCGTCATCGCTAACCGTCAGGTCGGTAAGGAAATACTCCTTCCCCTCCAGCCATTCGTTAACTATGCTCTCAACTTTCTTTTTGTCTATCATCGCTTCAGACCTCTTGGATTATAACAACGAGTGAGGAACTTTTGCAAGCCCCTCACTCCTGAACGTGTGCAAAATTATACTTTTTCCGCGTAATGAGCAAAGGCTTTCCCACTTTTTTTGCCTAAAGCCCAAATATTTATTGCCTTATGCCCACAGACCTTGCCATTTCCGCACCTGCGCTTTGGAAAACACGCACGAACCGCAGTCATTCCAATATCGCACCCCAGCAAAACCCCTCACAAAACCGCAAACGCCGCCCAAAATTACACAAAATACTGATTTCCAAAGAAATAACCATATAAAAGATAAACGATGTAACGATTTGTCTTTCAGGAACTTGAAAGCGGCGAAAAAAGGTCTGATGTAGTTTGAATTACATCAGACATAATTTTTTCTACGTCCTATGTAGTTTTTCTTACATCAAATGTAATTTTCGGGAAGTTTCGGGGGATGTAATCGGTTGAGGGTTTGCGCCATTTGTAGGGGCGTATTGCATACGCCCTGTACACCACCGCCCAAGCCGCACAACAAACCACCGCAACAGCATTACAAATCGGCGCAATTCAGGGCGTATGCAATACGCCCCTACGGCAGCGCAATTCGCGCCATTACTGCATATTACGTATTCACAAAGCGTACTGCATACGTTCCATACTCCACTGCATGAACCCACACCACACAAGCTCCACATGATGTATAAAATCCACGTCAGATTTGCAACGCACCTTTACAAATCTGGGAACAGCCCAAGCTGTTCGGGAAACATATTGTGGGGCGTTTTCGTGAATATCCTTATCACGGTGAACTCCGGCAAATCCGAAAGCACCTTTATGTCGGTGGACTTCACCTTTTCAACCTTGTATATATACCAAGGGTTGAGCTTATACAAATCCTCGTGTTCCATTATGAAGAACTTGTTTATCATATAGACCACCTTGCCCTTCACATCGGGACAGTATCTTTTACGCACTTCGTCAAGGGTGCGCAGATCTCCTTTTAAATAGTTCTTTGTAGTCTCGTAATTCGTGAACTGCGTGCAGCGAAAGCCTTTTATGGAAACATAGTTCTGCTCCGTGTCTCTTGGATTCTTTTCAACCACAACCGAGTCATTTTCCGTCCCAACGCCCCTTATAGTAAGCGGATAGCTGATATATTTTTCTTTCAGGTACTCCGTATATACGCCTATGGAGTTTTTCACAAAAACTCCGTCAACTATAAAGCCCCTGTTCCAGCTGTTCCACTGGTAGTCCGTCATATATTCAAATTGCTCGCCAGGATCGTGCACAACCCTGTACTGCGCGTTTGCAAACGAAGCAAACGCCAATGCACACGCAAGCAAAATTTTTCTTGCCTTCTCCATAATCAAGTTTTTACCAATATTTATCCAGACCGAAGCCGTTGGGGATTTCCGCCCAATTGTTGCGGTCGGTCTTGGTGAATATACGCAATATCCAGAAAGGCTTGCGGTCCTTGAGGATATCAATGTGCTCCGAACTTATCAGCTCAATATGATTTATGAATGTCTCGTCAACCTTGTACAAGTCCGCATAAACCATTATGAAATGCTTGTTTATCATATACACCACATCTCCCTCCAACTTTGGGTAGTACTTGCGTTTCAATTCATCAAGGGAAATCAGGTGGTAGTTCTCCTTTGTGTATCTGTAAACATCCACACCGCCGCTGCATCTCATGTTTCCGAACATTATGTAACCCTTTTTGACCTCCTCCATATCCGGGGTTTTAACATACACGGAGTCGCCGTTGTTCCCCACGCCTTTCACCCACATCGGAAACCTCACAGGCGTATCGGTTGTGTCCGGATCCACAAGATAGCGGCGGTCCAAACCTATCGTACTTTTGACCAAAATGCCGTCCACCACATCAACATTCTTTGACGAGGGCGTAAGACGATTAAAGGTATAAGTCCATTCTGTGTCCCACGAATCATTGGGATCTTGATACATTTCATAAAAGTTCTTTATCATCTGTGCATTGACAGGTGATGCCCATGCAAGACAAAAAGCACAAGCGGCGGCAATCCTCACAATACTTCTCATATTTCTATCCCCTTTAAAAGCATAAAGATCATTTGTACCAATCCAAAACCTTTTCGAGGTCATACCCTCGCCCCATACCTGTAACGTAGTTGTGCGCGGTCCGCGTGAAAATGCGCAGCACATGGAAACGCCTGTTGTGCTTTAAGGCATCGAAATCCTTTGAGTCAACAAGCTCCACGTGGTGTATGAAATCCTCGTCAAGTTTGTAAAGGTCCGCATTTGTCATTATGAAAAACTTGTTTATCATGTAAACCACATCGCCTTTCAGCTTGGGGAAATATTTCCTGCGCACCTCCTCAAGGGACAGCAGCCTGTACTGCGGCTTGGAGTAACGCAAATGGTACAGTCCCATGTCGCATTTCACGCCGCCCACATTGATGTCTCCGTCTTTAACTCCCGCCTCAACACGCAGGGAATCGTTCCGCGATCCTATCCCCTTTATCCAAAAAGGATACCTTACGGGGGTGTCCGTCGTGTCGGGACTTACCTCGTAATAACGGTCTATGCCTATGTCGTTTTTTATGAACACGCCGTCAAGGGTCATGCCGTAGTCCCCACGGTTTATGCGGTTGAACTCATAATCGTTGCTGCCCTCCCAACTGTCGTTGGCATCGCGGTAATAACTTACCTGCGAATACCCCACTCTTGCCAACGTCAGTGCAAAAAGCAATATGACCAATCTTCCCATAACGCATCCGTATTTTGAAAGCCTTTCTCGCGTAAGCCGTACTATTTATTCTTCACAATTCTCTCATACACATTAATCCAACCTGACAAAGGTGTCGAACTTTGCCAAAAGCAAAAAAGCGGTGTCTTTTAGATTTATCATAACATAAACGTGTTACGCCCACTTGCATAGGGCATTTTCCATACATATTCGTGGCAGACTATTGGTGTGGTTTCGTTGCCGCCTGTCCGCATCGGCGGCATCACTGCGCAAATATATACATTCTGTTTCAATAATCCGCCACAAAATCCCCTGTTTTTACGGAAAATTTTTATGGGCGTAATTTTTTGCATTTTTAAGGGGCGGAAAATGTCAAAAAACTAACATTGCAAAGCCTTCTGCAAACTTTATGGAACAGCCCAACCGCGATTTCCCACCTGCCAAAGGGGACAACATCTGCGCGAAAGCACAAAATCTGCGCAAACCGCTGGTTTACAGCAAATTGTCCTCAATTTGTCAAGACTGCATAAGTTGTTGCTTCTCAATGAATTGCAACGGCAAAAATTATGTCCGATGTAGTTTGAATTATGTCTGATATAATTTTTCCTATATAGGACATAGTTTTTCCTACGTCCGATGTAGTTTTTGCGGCTTTGGTTTTGCGGAAATTGTAGGGGCGTATTGCATACGCCCTGTACTCCACCGCCCGAGCCGCACGGCAAACCACCGCCACAACATTGCAAATCGGCGCAATTCGGGCGTATGCAATACGCCCCTACAAATGGCGCAATTCACAGAATAATTGATTGCTGCGTATTTATATTGAATATCGCATACGCCCTGTACGCAACCGCATAAACCGCTTCGCAAACAATCACCACAACATCGAAAATCCGCGCAATTCAGGGCGTATGCAATACGCCCCTACAGCGGTGCAATTTATTGTTTGTTTGATATTTGCATATTTGTGTGGCACATTGCACACGCCCTTTACTCCACCGTATGAACCGCACCGCAAACCACTGTTGCAACATGGCAAAACCTCGCATTCCGGGTGTATGCGATACCCCACGGCGGTGCAAATGATTGGTTATTCCCCTTTGGCGGCATATTGCCTTGGAGGGGCGTGAGGATAGTAGGGAATAAATGTCTATCTTTGCATACGGAAACATAAAATGCCCCTGCATGGGCTTTAACAAACACAGATACAGTATGCTGAAGATAACTAATCTCCATGCCCGCGTGGCAGACAAGGAAATATTAAAGGGAGTGGATCTGGTCATAAACGACGGCGAGGTGCACGCCCTCATGGGGCCGAACGGATGCGGCAAGTCAACGCTCAGCAATGTGCTCGCCGGCAACCCCGCATACGAGGTTACAGACGGCTCGGTGGAGTTCAACGGCAAGGACATCCTCGCCCTGTCCCCCGACGCACGCAGCCACGAGGGCATCTTCCTTTCGTTTCAGCAGCCGGTGGAGATCCCCGGGGTCAGCATGGTGAACTTCATGAAGGCGGCGGTGAACGCCAAGCGCAAATACCAGGGGCTTGAGCCGATGAACGCCGCCGATTTCCTGAAGCTGATGCGCGAGAGGCGGAAGATTGTGGAGCTTGACAGCAAGCTGGCCAACCGCAGCGTGAACGAGGGGTTCAGCGGCGGCGAGCGCAAGCGCAACGAGATTTTCCAAATGGCAATGCTCGAACCCAAGCTCGCCATTCTCGACGAAACCGACTCCGGGCTTGACGTTGACGCGCTGAGGATTGTGGCGGAGGGCTTCAACAAACTGCGCAAGCCCGACACGAGTGCGATTGTGATAACCCACTACCAGCACATGCTCGACTATCTGAAGCCCGACATAGTTCACGTGATGATAAACGGCAGGATTGTGAGAACCGGCGGACCGGAGCTTGGCGACGAGATTGAGGAGCGCGGTTTTGACTGGATTAAAGCGGAATTGGAGAAATGAACGGAAGCTCTCAACAATATGCCGACCTGTTCGCCCAGAACCGCGACGGCATTTGCAACTATTCGTGCGGCGTGCTGAACGGCGCAAGGGAAAAGGCGTTTGCCGCGTTCAAGGCGAAAGGGCTGCCCTCGCAAAAAGTGGAGCGTTACAAATACACCGACGTAAACGGGGCTTTTGCGCCCGACTACGGCCTGAACATCCGCCGCGTGGAGTTTCCCGTGAACCCATACAAGGTTTTCCGCTGCAACGTGCCGAATATGTCCACGTCCCTGTATTTTGTGGAAAACGACGCTTTCTATAATAAAATAGCCCCACGCGCCCCACTGCCCGACGGAGTTTTCGTAGGCTCGGTAAAAGACTTTGAAAAAACAAAGCCTGGCATTGCAGAAAAATACTATGCCACAGCGGGCGATGTGGGGAAAGACGCCGTTACAGCCCTAAACACCATGTTCGCGCAAGACTGCCTCGTGGTTTATGTGCCGTGCGGGGTGAAGGTGGAGCGCACCGTGCAGGTTGTCAACATTCTACGCTCCGATGTGGATTTGATGGCAAACCGCAGGATTCTTGTTATTGCGGAGGACGGCGCACAGGTGTCGCTACTGTTCTGCGACCACAACGCCGACGACCGCAACTTTCTCACGACCGAGGTGATGGAGGTTTTTGCCGGAAAAAATTCGCAGGTGAACATTTACACCCTTGAACAGACTTTGCCGAAAAACAAAAGGTTTTCAAATTGCCACATAAGGCAGGACGAAGGCAGCAAGGTGGCGGTGAACAGCATGACGCTCCACGGCGGACTTACGCGCAACAAGCTTGACGTGTCGCTCGAAGGCAAGGGCGCGGAAGTTGACGCATACGGCTTTGCACTTGCCGACGGAACACAGCACGTGGACACAAACGCACTGATTGACCACAAGGTGGGGGAATGTCGCAGCAATGTGCTTTACAAATACGTGGTTGACGGCAAATCGGTGGGAGCTTTTGCAGGAAAGGTGCTGGTGCGCGAAGGGGCGGACAAGACCGAGTCGCAGGAAACCAACGCCAACCTGTGCGTGAGCGAGGACGCGAGGATGTATTCGCAGCCCATGCTCGAAATCTACGCCGACGACGTGAAGTGCAACCACGGCTCAACTGTCGGGCAGCTTGACGAGGCGGCGATGTTCTACATGGAACAGCGCGGAGTTCCGGAAAAAGAGGCGAGGCTTCTGCTTGAATACGCCTTTGTTGACGAGGTATTGGCGCAAATATCACTCTCTCCGTTAAGAGACAGGATAGCAAGGCTTGTGGAAAAACGCTTTCGCGGGGAGATTGCCGCGTGCGCAAACTGCAACGCCTGCTGAAAAGATTTATAACACAAAAAAATCCCGCCTGAAAAAGACGGGATTTTTTGTAGGGACGATCGGGCTCGAACCGATGACCTCTGCAATGTGACTGCAGCGCTCTAAACCAACTGGGCTACGCCCCTGTTCTGCGATGCAAAGTTATGGAATTAATTTGAAAACAGACAGCCGTGCAGGCTAAAATTTTGGCGCGAGCACCGCTTTTGCCCATTAATTTAAGCCGTGATGT
>CAVCON010000044.1:12527-14513 GCA_963603805.1 Oscillospiraceae bacterium | reverse complement strand
TATATCAGACATAATTTTTTCTACATAGGACATAGTTTTTCCTATGTCCTATGTAGTTTTTTGCATTTTCGCCGCGTGGTTTCGGGCGATGCGTTTGCATCCGCACCAAACGTTCCTCGCAGTTACAGGTATTCGGGCAGACGGAACAGCTTGTTGCTGTTGCTGCCTTTTATCAGTATGGTGTAGCCTTTCGGGGTGTCCCTCTTAATTTCTTCTATCACGTCGTCAACGCTGTGGAATGTCTTGAACGGCTGGTGCATCTTCTCAAAACATTCGCCTATGAGCCACACTTTCTCAAAAGCATCGTGGGATATTTCGTCAATCAGCTTTTGGTGTTCCTCTTCGCTCTCCGCGCCGAGTTCGCGCATTTCGCCGAGAATAACCATTTTGTTTGCGGCGTGCAGCTCGGCGAAGTTTTTCAGTGCGGCGTGCATACTCGTGGGGTTGGCGTTGTATGCGTCTATTATCAGCGTGTTGCGGTTGGTTTGTTTGAGCTGCGAGCGGTTGTTCGAGGGTACGTATTCCTCAAGTGCCTTGCAGATGTCGCCTTCGTCAACCCCGAATTTCAGCCCGACGGTTACGGCTGCAAGCAGGTTGGCTATGTTGTAGTCGCCAATAAGCTTAGTGCCTGTTTCGTGCCATTCGGTGTCTCTGCCTTTCCATTTGAACGAGATATACGGGTCGCAGTTTGTAACTTCCCCTGTAACATCTGGGTTTTCTGCGGCTTTCGTGCCGTATTTGTAGGCTTTCAGCCCTTCGGCAACGCGGCAGAGTATTTCGGAATCTGTGTTGAGGAATATCGCGCCGCCTTTCTTTTGGCGCAGGAAGTCGTATAGCTCGGCCTTTGTATGCACCACGCCCTCAAACGAGCCGAAGCCTTCGAGGTGGGCGCGGCCCACGTTGGTTATTATTCCGTAGTCGGGCTGTACGATTGCCGTAAGCTGTGCGATTTCGCCGCGATGGTTCGCGCCGGTCTCTATTACGGCTATTTCGTGTTCCTTTCTTAGGCGGAGCAAAGTCTTGGGAACTCCTATGTGGTTGTTGTAGTTTGCCTCGGTGTGCAGCACGTTGTATTTCTTTGCGAGCACCGCCGAAACGAGTTCCTTTGTCGTGGTCTTTCCGTTTGTCCCCGTAATCTGTATGACCGGGAGCGCGAGTTTTTTGCGGTGCATCCGCGCAAGGTCCTGCATTGCCTGTAGGGCGTTGTCAACCACAATGTATCTCTTGTCGCCCTTGGCGGCAAATTCGCGGCGGTCGATAACCGCGTATGCGCATCCCTCTGCCAGGGCTTTCGATGCGTAAACGTTTCCGTCGAAGTTCTCCCCGCGCAGTGCGAAGAAAACAGCCCCTTGGGGGCATGAGCGGCTGTCGGTGGTTATTACCGGGTGTTCAAGAAAGATTTTGTACAGTTCTTCGGTTTGCATATTATATATAATGTATATATGGGGCTTGTTCAGTTGCGTTTTTTCAGCAGTGTGAGTGCCTCCTTTGTCATGTGTTGCTCGATGTCGCGGAACGGTATTGTGAACTTGGGCGCACCGAGCGAGAAGGGCGCGATTTCGTAGGGCTGGAAAACGAACGTCATGCCGCCCTGCGACAAATAGGGGGCGGTTTGGGGTATTGGAAAACGCTTCAGTGGGTTGCCGCTTGCAGGGTCGGGCTCGGGTTCGGAGACGAGCAGGCTGCGGAAGTTCTCGTCGCTTACGTGGTTTTCGCCGAGGGTTTTTCTGATGTACGAGCGCACGCCCTCGCGCATGAGGTTGCGGAAGTCTTTCGACGTTGTGTCCTTAATCATGTTCCAGCCGAACGGCACGCCGTCGTTCTTGCGGAAAGTTATGCCCGACACCGATGTTATGCCGTGCGTCCCCTGTGCGCATTCGGCAAGCGTGAAGTTGAGGCTGATGTAGTTTTTCCTGTTTCCGTCAATCCTGCAATCGGCCTTGTAGAAAGAGTGGGGCGCGGAATCGCTGCCGGCTATGTAGCTGT
>CAVCON010000044.1:0-12444 GCA_963603805.1 Oscillospiraceae bacterium | reverse complement strand
GGCCTTGTAGAAAGGGTGGGGCGCGGACTCGCTGCCGGCTATGTAGCTGTTGTATCTCGTGTTGCCGTAATAGCTCACCACGCTCGCCACGCTCATTGTGTCGGCGGGAGTTCCTTTTCCGAGTTTGCCCCTGACCCACGCCGCGATGTTCGCGCTGAGTTTCCCCGTTATCGGTGAGGGGTATTCGGCGTGTATGTTCACGGCTATGCAACGTCCGTTTGAGGAGTCGCTGCGGCAGAAGTTCGCCGAATCGACGCAAAGGGTGTCGGGGCGTGTGAACACGCGCCTGTATTTCGAGTTCTTGCACGACGAGACAACGCCCATTGCGATTGTTGCCGCAATGAGTGCGAGGAATGTGGTGCGTGCGCGTGTTGTCATCATTCGGGTGGGAGTTTAGTCTGTTGCGTCGCGGAAAAAGTCAAGCATTGCCATAATCTCGTCCTTCGAGGCTGTGCAGTCAAGTTCTATTTTGCCTATTCCCGAGAGGAGCGTGAAGTTTATGACGCCGCCAGTGTTCTTTTTGTCGTGGCGCATGAGTTCGTACAGGCGGTCATAGTCCTTGCAGGTGTATGCCATGCTGCCGTAGTTTTGGCGTATGTAGGCAATGGTCTGCTGCATTTGCGATGATGGGAAGTTTTTCTTTGTCTTGCTGAGGAACAGCTCGCACACCATTCCCCACGCCACGGCATATCCGTGAAGCACCGGGCGTTGCTTGGCGAGCGCGAAGCTTTCGAGCGCGTGTCCTGCGGTGTGCCCCACGTTCAGTGCCTTGCGTATTCCGTGTTCGTGCGGGTCCTGCCTCACGATGTCCGCCTTGATGTCGATGCTTGCCGCCACCATGTCGTGAAGTTCGGCTATGTCGCAGTCGTTGAAGTTGAAGTTCATAAGCTGCGCCCAGTTCTTTTCGTTGCTGATAAGCCCGTGTTTTATCATCTCTGCGTATCCCGAGAGAAGGTTTTGCGTGTCGAGCGAGCGCAGAAACTCAGTGTCAACAATCACACGGCGCGGCGCGTTGAACACGCCTATTTCGTTTTTCAGGCCGTTGAAGTTTATCGCCGTCTTTCCGCCCACCGAAGCGTCAACCATTGACAGCAGCGTGGTGGGGACGTTTATGTAGGCAATTCCGCGCTTGAACGCCGAAGCCGCAAAGCCACCGAGGTCGGAAACCATGCCTCCGCCGACATTCACCAGCAGGGAACGGCGCGACGCACCTCCGTTGCTGAGTGCCGTCCATACGCTTGCAAGGGTTTCGAGGGTCTTGTTGGCGTCGGTTGCGCCTATCACAATCTGCACGGCATCCTTTATTGCGGCACTGCCTTTAAGCAGCGGGGCGCAGAGGCTTAGCGTGGTTGTGTCGTAAAGCACGAAAACCTTGTCGGGCTTTATTTCGGAAACGGCCTTGTCGAGTTCTTCCGCCGCCCGGCGGGACATTATTACGGTTGGGTCAATCATATAATGAACTTTTTGAGCCGCCAGCGCAATTTCAGCTTTCTTAGCAGGTTCAGCGGCTTTTTTCTTATTCTTCCTTTGTAGTTTGCAATGAAATCGTCCACGGCATCAAGCACCCTCGCCGAGTTTTTGCCGTCGCGGTGAGCCTCATGCTGCGAAGTGTATTCGCGTATGTTTTGCATAAGGTCTTCGGGGCGCGAAAGGGCACATTCTATCGCTGGTCCCACAAGGGCGGTGTCCGTAACATCGAGCAGGTGTTTGCCGGGATGGGTGTTGCGGTATGTAACAACAGGCTTGTCAAGCAGCATATATTCCACGGTGATTGAGGAGCTGTCGCAAAGCATTACGTCGCTTTCGCGGAACGTTTCCAAACCCTTGTTCACTTTTCTGAAATCCACGTTGTCGTGCTTTGAGGCAATTCTGTTATAATCTTCCAGCAGTTGCGGGTCGTTGAGTTTGGGGTGGAATGTGATTATCCACCGCCACGGCTTTTCACCGGCAAGCTGGTCTATTGTTTCGCGCAAAGCCCATGCGGAGGTTATTCCTTTTGAGAACGTCGGGGAGTAGAGTATCACCGGCACGTCTCTCTTGGGCTCGGGCGGAAGTAGGCTTGAGAAGAAAGCGTCAACCTTGCACCACCCGGTTTCGTAAACCTTGAAGAATTTGTGCTTGGCTTCAAGTTGTTTGAAATAGGGCGTGCTCGACGGACCTTGGGTGCAGTATATGTCGAACCAGTTGCGTATGGTGAAGTGGTCGTCTATCTTTTCAATGCGCTTGCGCATGGGGTAGCCGTGGAAAACCGCCACCTTGACCCCGGGGAAAAAGTCGTAGATGAAATTTCCCGGCGCAAAGACGGCAATTGGGTTGAAAGCCCTGACTTCATCAAAGGTGCTGAGGCGGCGTTCCTGCGGAGTGAGCAGGTTGTCGCATTCCTTTTCGATGTACCACGCCACCTCGTCGCCACGGCGCAGTATTTCCTCCTCGAGCGGCCGCAGTATGGAGTAGGCGTAGTTCAGCGATGCGAAAAGTAGATAGTGCTTTGCCATTAATCTGACTTGTGGTGATTGTTCCTTAACAGGGCATCTGTGCAGAAACCCCAATATACATTTTGGCAAAGATACGAATTTACTTTTTTCGCTTGGAGATTTTTAACTTAATCTTTGTCTGTTGCGGCGCATTAGCCCTTAAAAGTCCGTCGGGGCGGCTATGTTTATAAAAAACACAGGCGCACATTGCGGTTTTACCGCTTTGTGCGCCTGTGCGTATGGTGTTTGGGGATTGTGTCCCCTTGTCAGTCTTTTATCAGGCAGTGTCCTGTCATTTCCTTGGGCTGTTTAAGACCCATTATGTGCAGAATGCTCGGTGCCACGTCGGCAAGTATTCCGTCTTCCACCTTTGCGTTTTTGTTGTCGCTGATGTAGATGAACGGAACAGGGTTCAGCGAGTGCTGGGTGTTTGGTGTGCCGTCCTCGTTTATTGCATGGTCGGCGTTTCCGTGGTCTGCAATGATTATGGTCTCGTATCCGGTTTGGCTTGCAGCCTCAACAACGTCTTTCACACACGCGTCAACTGCAACCACAGCCTTTTCTATCGCACTGTAAATGCCTGTGTGCCCAACCATGTCGCCGTTTGCAAAGTTCACAACGATGAAGTCGTAAACGTTCTTCTTTATCGATTCCACCAGCTTGTCCTTTACCTCATACGCGCTCATTTCAGGCTTCAGGTCGTAGGTGGCAACTTTTGGCGAGGGTACGAGCGTGCGGTCCTCACCGCTGAAAGCCTCTTCGCGCCCTCCGTTGAAGAAGAACGTTACATGGGCGTATTTTTCGGTTTCTGCGGTGTGGAGCTGGCGCAGTCCCTTGGAACTCAGGTATTCTCCCAATGTGTTGCCAACGTTCTCTTTCGGGAACAGGATGTGCACGCCCTTGAAGTCGGCGTCGTATGGAGTCATGCAATAGTATTGCAGGTTGGGGATTGTCTGCATCCCCTCCTCGGGCATATCCTTCTGTGTAAGCACGGATGTGATTTCGCGTGCGCGGTCGTTGCGGTAGTTCACGAACACCACCACGTCGCCTTCCTTTATTCTTCCGTCAACATTGGCGTTCACTAACGGCTCCATGAACTCGTCGGTGTCCTTGTGTTCGGGCGTGTCGCTGTCATAGCAGTCCTGAATAGCCTCAACAAGGTTGTCAACCTCCTTGCCTTTTCCGTTCACAAGCTGATCGTATGCAACCTTCACGCGGTTCCAGCGGTTGTCGCGGTCCATGGCGTAGAAGCGTCCTATCACCGATGCCACGCTGCCGGTTGTCTCGGCGCAGTGGTCTATAACTGTTTTCACGAAGCCCTTGCCGCTGCGCGGGTCGGTGTCGCGTCCGTCGAGGAAGCAGTGCACGAACACGTTTTCCAAGCCGTAGCTTTTCGCTATGTCGAGGAACGCGAGTATGTGGGAAAGCTCGGAGTGCACCCCGCCTGTGGAGGTGAGACCCATTATGTGGAGGTTCTTGCCGGTGTTCTTGGCGTATTCAAACGCCGACACAACTTCGGCGTTCTTGAGTATGCTGCCGTCGGCAATGGCGTGGTTGATTTTCACGAGGTCCTGGTAAACCACGCGTCCTGCGCCTATGTTCAGATGTCCCACTTCGGAGTTTCCCATCTGTCCGTCGGGAAGTCCCACGTTTTCGCCACAAGCCAGAAGCTGCGAATGGGGATAGTTGGCGTTGAGATAGTCGAGTTCGGGTGTCGGGGTGTTGTAGATTACATCGCCTTTGTCGTGTTTGCCGATTCCCCAGCCGTCGAGAATCATCAGAAGTGCTTTCTTTGCCATGATTATTATGTCTTTAATATTGTCCGTCTATATGTTTCGCACGCAAAATTACTATTATTTTCGCTCATGGCAATTAGGTTTTCGCGCTGGTTGGCAATATCTTGTAGGGCATGGCGCACAATTCGCCCCACGGCGGGCTGTATTAGCAACTCGCTTTTGCAAAAACACGCGCAAACGGAAAGGAATTGCCGCCTTGCTTGCCGGGGATTTCCTGCAAATGGCGCGAATTTTATAACAAGTTGAAAACCATTGGGATATGTAGTTTTGAAAGATTTTTGTAACCTTTTGGAAATCAATAGAGTATATATGGCGAAAAAAAGGTCTGATGTAGAAAAAACTACATCAGACATAATTTTTTCTACATAGGACGTAGTTTTTCCTATGTCCTATGTAGTTTTGGCGATTATGGTTTTGCGCCATTTGTAGGGGCGTATTGCATACGCCCTGTACGCCATCGCACAAGCCGCATCGCGAGCCGTTGCCACAACATTGCAAGTTGGCGCATTTCGGGCGTATGCAATACGCCCCTACAGGCGGTGCAATTTGTTCAGCAATAGTATGTTGCGTATTTTATGGGCGTGTTGCATACTCCACCGTTTGAAGCGTGGCGTTTTCACGCTTTCCGCCCGATGTCTTTCAGCAGTTGCCCGATAGCCTTGTCGGGGTCTTTTGTGTCGTTGAGCAGCGTTACGAATTTGCTGCCTATTATTACTCCTGCGGCGTGGGCTGCCGCTGCCTTGTATGTGGCTTCGTTTGAAATGCCGAAACCTATCATTCGCGGGCGGCGCAGGTTCATGCCGTCAATTCGGGCGAAGTATTCCTGTTTTTTTGCGTCGAACTCTTTTTGCGCACCGGTTGTCGAGGCTGACGACACCATGTAGATGAAGCCGTTTTCGCTGTCATTGTCGATTTTGCGTATGCGCTCCTCCTCGGTTTCGGGGGTTATGAGCATTATCATGTCGATGTTGTGGGCTTTTGCCGTTTCGCGGTAGTGTTCCTCGTATTCGCGGAATGGCAGGTCGGGGATTATCAAACCGTCAACGCCCACCTCGTTGCACTTTTGGCAGAAAGCCTTGAAGCCGTACTGCATTATCGGGTTGAGGTAGCCCATGATGATTAGCGGAATGCTCACATCTTTGCGTATTCCCTCAAGCTGCTCAAAAAGTTTCCTTACGCTCATGCCGCCTTTCAGGGAGCGGGTTGACGCTGCCTGTATCACGGGGCCGTCGGCAAGGGGGTCGCTGAACGGCATTCCTATTTCCACAAGGTCAACGCCGTTGCGCTCGAGCGAGCGTATCACGTCGGCGGTGCATGACGGTGTGGGGTCGCCGGCGCAGAAGTATATTGAAAGGATGTCTTTACTTTTTGTCTTGAACAAGTTGTCTATTCGGTTCATGATTTTTGTTTTTACGGGCGCAGGCCCTTGATTTTTTCAATGAAGTTTTTAAGTTTTTCCGCGTCTTTAAGCGCGGGTGATGTCTCGAAGCCGCTGTTGAGGTCAACGCCGGCGAACATCGGGTGGGAGAACTGTTGTATTTCGGCGAGCGAGCCGGGGGTGATGCCGCCGCTCAGCAGGAAAGGCACGCGCCCCTTGTAGTTTTCGAGCAGCTGCCAGTTGAATTTTTTGCCCGAACCGCCATACAGTTCCGACTTGGTGTCGAAAACCATAAGGTCCGCCATGTAGTAGTCTTCGGCTTGGGCTGTGTCATCGGCGTTTGCCACTCTTTGGGCGCGGATAATGCGCAGCCCGCACTCTTTTAGCGCATGGCAGAATTGCGGTGTCTCGTTGCCGTGTAGCTGTATGTAGTCGAGTGAGAACTCGCAGGCTTTGCTGACGATTTCCTCCTGTGAGGAATTTACGAACACGCCAACGTGCTTCTGCCTCTTGGGCATATATGCGGGCAGCGCGGCAACGAAACGCGGCGACTTGGGGTGGAAGATGAACCCCATGAGGTCCGCCCCGGTCTGCTCCACGGCGCGGATGTTTTCGGGGTCGCGCATTCCGCAAACCTTTACTATCATATTCTTGCTGTAATCAGTTTGTCAATTTCGGCGTTCAGCCTGCCGAGGTTTTCTGCCGGATTTTCGCCGCTCATGAACAGTTCGCCGATAAGAAATCCACGGTAGCCGAGCATTTGCAGCCGCACAATGTCGGCGGCCGACTTGATGCCGCTTTCGGAAATGCGCGTGATGCTTTGCGGGAGTTTGCGGGCGAGAAATTCCGATGCCTCCAAGCTGGTGCGGAATGTGCCGAGGTGGCGGTTGTTTACGCCCACAACGTCGATGTAGTCGCACACGTATGAAATCTCGTCCTCGTTGTGGACTTCGAGCAGCGTTTCAAGTCCCAGCTCGTGAGCCGTGCGTGCCAGACGGCGGCATTCCTTTTCGCTGATTGCTGCCGCAATCAGAAGCACAGCGTCGGCCCCGAAGGCTTTTGCCTGATGCAATTGGTATTCGTCTATTGTGAAATCCTTGCGCAGTATCGGCATCTTAACGAGGCGGCGCACACTGGTCACGTCATCGAGAGTGCCACCGAAATATTTCCCGTCTGTGAGCACCGACATTGCGGCCGCGCCGTTTTTCTCGTAGCCGGGGGCAACGTCTTCGGGCTTTGCGTCTTTGTGTATCCAGCCTTTCGACGGCGACTTCCGCTTGAATTCCGCTATTATGCCGTTGGGCCTGCTTTCTATCGCGAGGCGGAAGCCCGCATGAGCGTGTTCGGCGGCGTTTTCATACAGGCTGTCGATGCTTGTGCTTTGCTTCAATCCGTCTATCTCAATGCGCTTGTCGGCGATGATGTCCCTGAGAATGTCTTTCATGGCTTGTCAACTGTTTGCTTCAACAAACTTTTTGAAGGCGTCGAGAGCCCTGCCGCTTTCGAGCGACTCCTTTGCCATGTCAAGGCATTCCCCAATGCTTTTGCCGTTTATGGTCTGCATGGCAAAGGCTGAATTTGCGATGACAGCCTTTTTCTGAAATTCTGTGGCGCGGTTTTCGAGCACTGAGTCGAATATGTTTTTTGCCTCGTCCACGCTGCTTCCTCCCGAAAGGCTTCCTTCCGGCGACTTGTCAAACCCAAGATCGCCGGCCTTGTATATGGTCTCGTAGTTGTTTGTCATCACCTTGAAATCGGAGGTTAGCGAAATTTCGTCATAGCCGTCCATGCTCGTAACAATGGCGAAGCTCGTGCCTATGCGCGTAAGCGTGTTGTAGTAAAGGCGCATCTGCGAAAGGTTTGCAACGCCTAATAATTGGTGCTTTGGTCTTGCCGGGTTGATTAACGGGCCGAGCAGGTTGAACACCGTGGGTATTTGCAGTGCTTTCCTTACCGGGGCTACGTTTTTCATTGCTGGGTGGAACAGTTGCGCATGGAGGTATGCCACTCCCGACTTTTCGATGGATTTCGCGAGTTGCGCCTGGTCGGACGAGAACTTTACGCCGTGCTCTTTTATGACGTTGCTCGCGCCGCTTACCGAAGTCGCGCCGAAGTTGCCGTGCTTTGCCACGTGATACCCCGCCCCGGCAATAACAAAACAGGAGCAGGTGGAAATGTTGAAGGTGTTTTTTCCGTCGCCTCCTGTGCCAACGATGTCGATAGGGTCGTAGGCCGAAAGGTCAACGGCCACGCAGGTTTGCAGAAGCCCCTCGCGGAAACCGAGAAGCTCGTCAACCGTAACGCCCCTTTGGCTGATCATCGCCAGAAGCGCACCGAGTTGTATTTGTTCAACATTGCCGCCGTTGATTTCGAGAAGTATGCGACAGGCTTCGCTTTGCGACAAAGTGCCGCCGTTTTGTATTTTCAGCAATATGTCTTTCATCGCCTTGAAGTTTGGAGTGTTTCTTAATGGTTTATGAAGTTTCCGATTATTTCAAGTCCGTCGGGTGTCAGCACCGATTCCGGGTGGAACTGTATGCCGTGAACATCGAGCGACTTGTGGCGCAGGGCCATTATGCAGCCGTCCTTGCTGCGTGCCGTTACTTCGAGTTCGGCGGGGAAGCCGTCGTCGCTCACCGCCCACGAATGGTATCGCCCCGCCTTTATCTCATTGGGGAGGTTTGCGAATATGTAGTCATCGGCAATTATCTCAACGGGTGTCTGAACTCCGTGATAGACTTCCGAAAGGTTGACGAGCTTTGCGCCAAACACCTCGCCGATTGCCTGCTCTCCCAAACAAACGCCGAGCATCGGCTTCTTGCCGGCATAGTGTCTCACAACCTCGGTGAGAAGCCCCGCCTCGGACGGAATTCCCGGGCCGGGGGAGAGGACGAGCTTGTCGTATTTGGCAAGGTCTGCGATGTTGAATTTGTCGTTTCTCAAAACGGTTGTTTCAGCCCCCAGCGATTTTATCGCATGACTTAGGTTGTATGTAAACGAGTCGTAGTTGTCTATAATGCAAATGTTCATGATTGTATGCCTTTAGAAATTGTCGCTCTGTTCCGTGGCGGCGGTGATTGCCGCCTTGAGTGCGCCGAGCTTGTTGTTTACTTCCTGCAATTCCTGCTCCACGTCGCTTTTCGCAACTATGCCCCCGCCGGCCTGGAACCAAAGGGTGTTGTTGCGGCTTACGAATGTGCGTATGGTTATTGCCTGGTTCATGTTTCCGTTAAAGCCTATGAAACCTATGCAGCCGCCGTATGCGCCACGGTTGTGGGGTTCGCATTCGCTTATAATCTGCATGGCGCGGACTTTCGGCGCACCGCTCAGTGTTCCGGCGGGGAATGTGTCCATGAACGCCTTTATTGTGTTGGCGTTGTCGTTCAGCGTTCCCGATACGCGGCTTACGAGGTGAATTACATGGCTGTAGTATTGCGGTTCGCGAAAGAAGTCCACGCTCACGTTGCGGCAGTTGCGGCTCAGGTCGTTGCGCGCCAGGTCCACAAGCATCACATGCTCGGCATTTTCCTTCGGATTGTCGAGCAGGGCCTTTGTCAGCGCGTCGTCGGTGGCTTTGTCGCCGCTTCTGCGCGTGGTCCCGGCAATGGGGTCTATGTATGCCGTTTTCCCTTCCACGCGGTAGTGGGTCTCTGGTGAGGAGCCGAAAATCCTGAACGCCCCGAAGTCGAAATAGAAAAGGTATGGCGACGGGTTTATGCGCCTCAGTGCACGGTAGAGGTTGAAGTCGTCGCCCTCGTAACGCTGTTCGAAGCGGCGGGATATCACAACTTGGAAAACATCCCCGCGCAGGCAGTGCCTTATCCCCTTGCGTATGTTCTCGCGGTGTTCGTCGTCGGTCAGCGGACTTGTTGTCGCGCCAACGGAGCGGAAGGGATAAATTCGCATCTTGCTGCTGTTTATCGCGCCGGCTATCTTTTCGGTTTCGTCCTTGCCGTCGCCTTCAAGGGTTACTATTTCCATTTCGTGGCGGAAGCCCTTGAACACGATAATGTACCTATATAATATATACAGCAAGTCGGGCGCGTCGTTCATGGATGCCGTGCTGTCCTTCACCTTGATGTTCTCGGTGTATCTCACAACGTTGAACGATGTGAAGCCGTACAGTCCGCAATAGTTGGAGTCCTCGCCGCTTATGCTGAAGTGCGCCATGAAATTGGATATGGCGTTCTCCAGGCGGTTGTCGGTCTCGTTGAGTTTTGTTGTCTCCTCTGTGCCGTCGGGATAGGTGGCGGTGGCGTAGCCGTGGCTTGCCGAAATTTTTGCGATAGGTTCGAGACCGATGAACGAACGTCCGTTTTCGCCGCCGTGGTAGTCGGAACTCTCCATAAGTGCGCTTTGCGGGAAAATGTCGCGCACTTTCAAATATGTCGTTACCGGTGTGTGGATGTCCCCGGGCAGCACTTTCACCGATGTAGTATAGTTGAATGTGTTCATAGGTCTAATATTCGAAATATTTCATGTATGTGTCCATGTCCTTGTCGCCGCGTCCCGAAACCGTTACCACCACGAGGTCGTCTTTCTTGAAGTTGATTTTTTCGAGCGTGGCAAGTGCGTGCGACGATTCGAGGGCGGGGATTATGCCTTCTATGCGTGTGAGCAGTTGCGCCGCTTTCAACGCCTCGTCGTCGTTGATTGCAATCACCTTCGCCCTGCGTACCCTTGCCAGGTTTGCGTGCATGGGACCCACGCCGGGGTAGTCAAGTCCCGCAGACACGCTGTAGGGTTCTGTAACCTGCCCGTCCTCGTCCTGGATTACGAGCGAGTATGAGCCGTGGAGCACCCCGGGGCGGCCGAGTGCTATGGTCGCAGCCGAGTAGTGGGTGTCGATGCCTTTGCCCCCGGCTTCGGCAAGGATTATCTTCACGTCCTCGTCGTCAAGATAGTTGTATATTGTCCCCGCCGCGTTGCTGCCGCCGCCCACACAGGCTATGAGGTAGTCGGGGTTGCTTTTGCCGGTGTGCTGCGCCAGCTGGTACTTAATCTCCGCACTGATAACCGACTGTAGTCTCGCAACCATGTCGGGGTAGGGGTGCGGACCCACTGTCGAGCCTATCACATAGTGCGTGTCCTCGGGGTGGCAGCACCAGTCGCGTATGGCCTCGTTCGTCGCGTCCTTGAGCGTTTTGTTGCCGCTCGTAACAGGCACTACCGTTGCGCCGAGCATTTTCATCTTCTCCACGTTGAGGTGCTGGCGCTTCACATCGGTCTCGCCCATGTAAACCGTACACGGAAGGTTGCGCAGGGCGCACACCGTTGCCGTAGCCACGCCGTGCTGTCCCGCCCCGGTCTCCGCCACAATGCGCGTCTTGCCCATTCTTTCGGCGAGCAGCACCTGTCCTATGGCGTTGTTTATTTTGTGCGCCCCCGTGTGGTTGAGGTCCTCGCGCTTCAGGTAGATTGTACATCCGTACTTCTCGCTCAGGCGTTTTGCGAAATATAGTGGCGAGGGTCGTCCTGCGTAGTCGCGCAGCAGGTTCATGTACTCTTTTTGAAAGTCCTCGCTTTCGATGATGCCGAGGTAGTTGCGGCGCAGCTCCTCAACGCATCCGTGAAGTATCTCCGGAACATACGCCCCGCCGTATATGCCGTAGTAGCCTCGTTCATCCACTGAAAATTTTCCCATGTCTTTGTTATTTATTGTATTGTTATTTTCCTTATACGATTTGAGGCCCGCTGCAAGTGCAACGAGCCTCATTATATTCGTGTTGTTTATGTCCTGATTGTTACATACGAGCTTCTACACTTGCGAATTTGTCATCCTCAAGTGCCACCACCAAAAATTGTTGACCATACTGAATTGTGTCATGTCTTTTGATTTGCTCTAAGCAATGGCAAAAGTACGCATTTTGTGTTTACCGCCAAACTTTTTGTCGGAAAAATAGCATTAGTTTGCGGCGAAAAAACGTTTTCCCTCCCCAAAGCGGCATCCGCAATGCGCAGAAGCAGAAAAACCACATCGGATGTAGGAAAAACTATGTCCGATGTAGAAAAAATTATATCAGACATAATTCAAACTACATCGGACACAATTTTCGCTGTTATAAGTTATTGAAAAACAAAAACTTATAAAGAAGATGCGAGCCGGCGCAATTTGTTGAGAGACAGCGTTTTCCAAAATCCGCGCCATATTTGGCGATGTTTTGAATAGCCCGATGCACGGCGGGTGTCAAAATGCCGCTTCTGCGGTTACGGTTTCTTTGGAACAATTGTTCAATACCATTTCCAGTCTGTCGTTCATACCGGCATTGTGCTCATGTTTGCGCCTTAGGATGCCGGCACACCCTTTTACCGTTATGTAGAACTTTTCGGGGGTGTCTGTATCTGCTATGTCCACCATATTTGCCAGCTTGTAACCGTATGGCATCTTTGAAGCGTTTATATATCCATCGTTTCCATTGGGCGTGAAATCATCCAACAGATATAGCTTGTATTTGTTATTCTGTAATGCTGGCGGACAGTTGACATCCAGTGCCAGACTTTCGTTTGCGACAAGCCGCTGTGTTATCCACTTTATTACAGGCACAGCCCATGAATTTCCAACGGCTTGGTATCTTTGAGTGTCCCTGCATTTGTCTATGAGCGTATAGTTGTCTGGAAAGCCCATCAGCCTTTCACATTCCAACGGGCTTAGTCTTCTAAGTCTTCCGTCTTGTGAAAGGAACAAAGAACCGTTAAAGGCTGCGGCATTGCCGTTCCATTTTGTACCATAGGCGGCATACAGACAGTCGGAATAACTTCTGAAAGCCTCTATGTTGTGTCCGTCTATATATTTAGT